>JAUVBS010000384.1 GCA_030591105.1 bacterium
CTTGCATCTGCTGACGGTTGTAGCCGCGGCGCAAGGCCTCGCCGGACAGCCGTACCGCCTCGCTACGATCCGCACCCGCACCCATCATACGCACGGCCGCACCGCCGGCACCGACGAGATCGTCGGTCTGGCAACTGCCGTCGCGCAACCGCTCACGCGCCCTCTCGCGTAGACGCTGCATGTCACCCTCTTGCAAGCCCGACCACATGTGCTGGGCCATGGTACGGACCTGGTTGGCTTGCTGCTGAGGATCCGCCGGCGGGTTCAAGCCGTCGCCGACCGCTTCGCGCATGACGCGCCGTGCGACACGTAAATTCGCTTCGACCCGGTTTGCCGCCTGCTCGATCCGCGTATCGGGTACACCCTTGACGCATCCCTCGCGCACCTTGGCGACCATCGGCTCGACCGGCAGTCCGTCAGCCAGCGCCGCGGTGACCCGATTCTGCACCCGCACCGCGGTCTGTGCCTGGAGGTGACGTTGGTCCTGCGTCGGGAAAAGCCCTTCGAGCTGTTCCGGCGCCAGTCCGGCGTCACTGCACGACCGCAGACGATTGTGCATGCGGGTACGTTCGCCCGCGTCGAGACCTTCCATGTTGTCGATGCCGAGGCGCAGTTGCTCCATCGCTTGTTCGCGCTGACGCAGCTGCTGCGGATCCGGTTCGGTCGGATCGTCCTGGGCCAGCGTGGCGGCCGGCAATGTCGTGACAACGCACACCGCCAGCGTCAGTAAGACCGCCGTACGCAACCGGGGAATCCGTGCTCCGATGCTCGGTTTCATGGCTCTCTTCTCCTCATTTTACAAATCCAGGGCGGCCGAGGGCTCGTCCGGCCCACCGATACGTTGGTGAGACGCCCTCGGTCCCAGGAGGTTACACGGTATCTGACCGATATCACGGCAAGATCTCGTGCAGCCCGTTGCGCCCGCCAAAACCGTCATCGACGGTCCGTTGCGCGTCGGGAGGCGTCACGAGGACACCGTCCACCCAGTACGCATACAAGTACGGTCCGGCCGGCAAGGTCAATTCGGTTTCCCACCAGCCGTCGCCCACCAGCCGCATGGGCTGCACCTGCGGATCCCAGGCGTTGAAGTCACCGACGAGCGCCACGCGTTGCGCCCCCGGCGCCCGTAGGCGGAACCGCCACGGCTGCCCGGCACGTGGGGTCGCCAGCGGTTGCGAGGCTGCGACCGCCAGCCGCGCTTCAGTCTCTCCACCCCCGAAACGCCAGGTGACACCGACGGCGAAGCGATGGGTATCATCCTCGCCACCGAGTACGTAGTGATAACGGCTGAAGGTATAACGCACCTCACCCACGACACGCGCACTCAGTCGCTTCTCGAGACCGACCCCCGCTTGCCCGTATCGGTCACGATCCTCGCCGGGTGCACGCGTGCTGAAATTCCGCTCCTGCGCAACAGTGGTGGCCAGCAGCCACAGCCCGTCGGCAAGCCGCCACCAGAGACTGACGCGACCGGTTAGCTGATCAGAATCGTAGAGTGGATCACGGGCGTCGGTCCGTCCGGCGACGACCCCGACTCGCAGCAGAGCGCTCTGGCTGAGCGTCAACAGTATCGCCGGCGCGATGAAGGAACTGGATTCAGTGTAAGTACCCCACACACCCGCTGCGTCCGGTCGCAGAAGCTGGGGATAGCGCGTCCCTTGCCAGCCAGCAAGAAGCTCCAACCGCAGGCCGCGGTTCAGATAGGTCAGCGACAGGTCAGCTCCGGTGCCGGTGCGCCGCGCCGTCGCCTGGACCGAATCGTTGTAATACGATCCGCCGAGTGCGCCACGCAATTGCCAGCGCGGCGCGATACGCCACACGGCGTCCCCCTCGAACGAGGCTCCCATGAGACGCCGCTGCTCGTCGTTGCCGAATCCTTGCAGCGAAAGCAGGCCCGACAGACCGGCGCGCGACCCGCCACCGAAAGGGTGAATCCAGCCCAGGCCGCCGTCCAGTTGCAAGAACGGACCACCCGGCACCGTGTACGGATCGAGGTTCGGATTGACGAGGATGTCGCTCTCGTAGCCGCCGGAAGTGGTCAACCAACCAGCGAAATCGTCCGCGGCAACCGGCGCCACGTGACTCCCCGCCCCGACCAGCATCACGATCGAGCCCAAGACGAAGCTGGCCGGGAGCCGGGGTAGTTGCGTTTTAGAGCGTGAGATCGAGAACTGCATTGGTGCCGCCAAAGCCGTCGTCACGTGTGCCGCTAGCCAGGGGATCGGTCTCCCACCGCTCGCCATCGACCACGAACATGTACTCGTAAGTCGAGGGCGGCAAGGCGAGCACTGTGCTCCAGACGCCGTCTCGGCGGATCAAAGGCGTACTGGCCGGCTGCCAGCCGTTGAAATCGCCGGCCACGGCGACGCTGCCGACCGACGTATCCTGCGGTACGTAGACCAACCGCACCGTGCGCAGCTGGACCGAGCTGGTAGCGTTGACCAGCCTGGGGCCGGTCGCCTGCGGCTGGATCGGCCCACCTGTGAGCAACGCGCCCGGGCCGACGCTGGGCCCGACGCTGGTTCCGATACCGGATCCGATGCCGAGGCGCGCTGTGGTAAAGCCGGCGGCGAAGAAGAGCGCGACCGTGGCGGCGATAGCCCAGCTTCGCCACCTGGTCTGGCCGACGGCGAAAGCGCCGCTGCGGCGCTGACGATCGGGTTCACCGGCAGCCTTGCCGACGGTCGCTCCCGTTGCCGCTTCCCGGACCTTTTTCATGACCCGATCGGTGAAGTCGTCCGCCGGGGTCTCGCGGACATCAGCCAGGGCTGCGAGTGCCACCTCGTGGGCTCTTAGCTCGGCCACGAGTTCTGGCTC
>JAUVBS010000336.1 GCA_030591105.1 bacterium
CGGGATGAACGTTGTCGTAGGCTGTGGCTAACTGGCGGACCGGCGACCATGAATCGACGTCGTAGGCAGGGACGACCAACGTCTTAACCGCGGCGTCGCGGGCGCGCGCCAAGACATCGGCGGGCCGGTCGGCCAGCGGCTCCATGAACAGGTGGCAGTGTGTGTCGATCAGTCGCATCGCCCTCGTCTCCGTATCTCATTGTGCACCACCACGCCACCGACCGCCACGATCGATCACGGTGACGGACCGGCCCGGCACGATCCGGGCAGGGTCCAGACGGAATCCACGCGGAATCCAGGCGCCACCCAGGCGTACTCCGAACAGCATCCGAGCGCCATCGGTAACCTGACCGTATCATATCCGGCATTCCTCTCGAGCACATACGATCTCTCAGAAGGAGCGCCAACGTGATCGGACAGACGATCGGTCATTATGAAATATTGGAATTGATCGGCCGGGGCGGCATGGGCGAGGTCTTCCGTGCCCGCGATGTGAAGCTCGGCCGCGACGTCGCCATGAAGATCCTGCCGACGGAGTTCAGCAACGATCGTGAGCGGCTGGCGCGCTTCGAGCGCGAGGCGCGGTTGCTCGCCTCGTTGCAACATCAGAACATCGCCGCCATCTACGGTCTCGAGGCAGTGGACGGCCGGCCGATTCTGGTCATGGAACTCGCCGAGGGCGAGGATCTCAGCGACCGACTCGCACACGGCCGGCTGCCCGACGACGAGATCGAGCTGATCACGCGGCGGCTGGCAAAGGGGCTCGAGTACGCCCACGACGCCGGCATCGTGCACCGCGACCTGAAACCTGCGAACATCAAGGTATCACGCAACGGTAAGGTGAAGATCCTCGATTTCGGACTCGCCCGGGCTCTGGCCGGCGACTCGGTTCAAGCCAGCGAGCAGTCGGACAGTAACCACTCGCCCACCGTGACCCAGGCGCTCACCAGCGCCGGTACCATCCTCGGTACGGCCGCTTATATGAGTCCCGAGCAGGCGCGAGGCCGCGAGGTGGACCGGCGTACCGACATCTGGGCCTTCGGGGTGATCCTCTACGAGATGCTCGCCGGCAAGCGCCTTTTCGACGGCGAGACAACCACCGACATTCTGGCCGCGATCCTGCGCAAGCAACCGGACTGGGAGGTGTTACCGGAAGCCTCGCCCGTGCTGAGCCAGCTCTGCCGTCGCTGTCTGGAGAAAGATCCACAGCAGCGATTACGCGATATCGGCGAGGCGCGGATCGCTCTGGAGGGCTCTTCCGGTTCGATGGTCGGCGTCGTGACGGACCTATTCGCGCCGCAGGAAGACCGGGATCGCTCACACCGGCGGCCGCTTCTGCCCTGGCTACTGGCGGCGGCGCTGGCGGTATCTCTGGCGGTCGTCGGCACGCTGACCGCTCTGGGTAAGCTGGGACCGCAGATGCAGCCACCGCGTCTGGTACGCTCGGAAGTGCGGTTGCCCGACGGGGTCAACGTCTACCTCAACCCCGCTTTCCCGGGGCCGGTGAAAGTCTCACCCGACGGACGCCACCTCGCGTTCGCCGGCCGCGATTCTACCGGCCAGGCGATGCTCTATCTCCGCACGCTCGATCAACGCGATGCCCGGCCGATTCCGGGTACCCGGGAAGCCGCCTACCCGTTCTGGTCGCCGGACAGCCGTACCGTCGCCTTTTTTTCCGACAACGATCTGCGCCGCGTCGAGATCCGCGGCGGACCGGTCGTGACCATCTGCGCGGCCGAGAACGGCAAAGGGGGCTCGTGGAGTAGCGACGGCACGATCCTCTTCGCTCCGACGCATAATGGCCCCCTGCACCGCGTCTCGGCGGAAGGGGGCACATCGCAGCCGGTCACCGATATCGCCACCGGCGACGGAGACCGCTCCCATCGCTTTCCGATCTGGTTGCCCGACGGTGAGCATTTTATCTACCTCGCCTGGTCCCAGTCGCGGCGGTCGTCCCCCGGTGCGGATGCCGCGCTGCGGGTCGGCAGTCTCGACGGCAGCTTGGACCGCGAATTGATGCCGTGCCAGACCAACGCGGTATTTGCTGCCGGCCAGCTGCTGTTCGTCCACGACCGCAACCTGATGGCCCGCCCGTTCTCTCTGGACAAACTCGACTTCGCCGGTCCTGCCCGGGCACTCGAAGAAGGCGTGTTGATGCTGCGTGAAGCGCATGCCGGCGTCTTCTCGGCGGTCGCCCGCGGTGTGCTCGCCTATTCGCGCGGCGACGGCCGCTTCGGTCTATCGCGGCACCAGTGGGTCTCGCCCGACGGCGTCGCAGGTGAAGTCATCGGTGAACCGATCTATCCAATGGGCGTCGCCTGCTCGCCGCAGGGCGACCAGGTGGCCATCGCCATCGTCGACGCGCGTAATGGTACCTTCGATATCTGGATTCATGATGTCGCGCGGTCGCTGCGTACCCGTTTCACGTTCGCTAGCGAGACGGAGAGTCGGCCGGTCTGGTCGCCCGACGGCCGCTGGCTCACCTACTCCTCCGATCAGACCGGGATCAGCAAGATTTACCGCAAGCGGATCTCCGGCGCCGGACAACCGGAACTGCTCGTCGACAAGGAGAGCGACTGTCTGCCGGCGAGCTGGTCGCCCGACGGAACGCTGCTGTGCTTCACCGAGAACGACCGGAACGGTGACGCCGGTCTCTGGCTGCTCGATATCGCTGGCGACCGGGAACTACGGGTATTTCGCGACACCGAGTTTGGCGAATGGGGCGGCGATTTTTCGCCGGATGGCCGCTGGTTGGTCTACACCTGCGACGAGACCGGTGGTTTCGAGGTGTTCGTCGAATCGCTCGATCCGGACGGTGGTCGGTGGCGCATCTCGTCTGCGGGTGGCCTCTGGCCGCTCTGGTCAGCGGACGGCAAACGGATCTACTATCTGACCATAGCCGGCGCTCTCGAAGCCACCACCGTCGAGTTACAGTCCGGCGGTTTGCGGATTGGCGATACCGTCCGAGTGACCTCGGGGGTCGATGCCATCGTCGCCAGGAGCTACACCGAGAACCCCGTAACCGGCCAGCTACTCGTACAGCGCCAGGACGAGAATCAGCCGACCACGTCGCTCACACTCGTCACCGGTTGGCAGCAGGCGTTGACCCGGACTAATCAATATTAGGGTTTGCCTTCGTACACCTATCCCCACGCGGCCTTCACAATCGCGTCCCCACGCGACGAACGGTCGTATGATAAGAGACTAGATCGTAATTATACGCGCTATTTGCCACAAACAGGACCCCCCGGGGGGTCCTGTTTAGGTCATTGGCGACTATTAATTGTCGTTATAG
>JAUVBS010000059.1 GCA_030591105.1 bacterium
CGAGCATCTCGGTCGGGAAACCCATCGCACTGCTGAGCAATACGCGTCCGCTACCGGCGTCGAAGTTAGGATCGACGTCATCATTGCGTGTGAAGAAATAGATTTGCGGCTCGAGGCTACCGTCGGTTGGCACCATCCAGAGATTCCGCTCGCGTAAGGTGACCGAGGGCGCTCTGCGCGTCGAGACGAACACAATGTGGCTCATGTCGGTGGTAAAAACCGGCCCGTAATTGCGTAACGTAGGTTCGAGAGGATCACCGGGGCTCGGTGGAGTGTGGGTCACGCGATAGAGATCGTTGTCGATGGTCACCCCGCCGGTGGCCGCAAGTCCGGTCGTGTCGAATGCACAGGTGAATATTTCCTCACCGAAGCCAGAAGGGTCACCGACCAGATCCGGCGTCGCGGCAAACACGAGCCGGCGGCCATCAGCCGACCACGCGGGATCGATGACGAGACCCGCCTCGCTGATCACCTGAAAGGTGACCGGATTCGCAGTGCCGACCGTACTCATCTGGATCGTCCAGATGCTGATTTGACTGCACGTACTCGGGTCTTGGGGATCCTGGCAGCGGCTACGCGTGTAGGCAAGCCACTCTCCGTCGGGCGATAAGGCTGGCATGTCGTGCTGGAAAAAACCACCGGAAATCGAAGCATCTTCGGGCTCGTAGTACACCACTTCCCACGGCACGAGCAGGTCGATCGGTACGTTATCGGCAAGGAATGGTGAAACGTCGGCGCGGCACAGACGACTCCCCCTGGACAAAAACAACGAGAAGATGACCGTACTGGCGTCCTGCCAGATTGGCCAGCCTTTTTGATGGTCGAGGGCCGCCCAAGCCTGCGTCTGGCCACCGATTTCGACGTCGGCCGTCATCAGACGCATCAAGTTGGCGCCGAGCTGCTCGACGCTCCGAACCGGTTCGGTATTCTCCTGCGCCGGCATGACCAGGATCTGGCGGTTCTCCGGCACCGGATCGGGCGGAGAGTCGGTCGACGGGATCGCACTCCAGTCGGCAGTGAACACGATCCAGTCTCCCGCGGACGAGAGTTGCGGATCGAGGTACTTGAACCCCTCGCTCGAGGTGTCTGTCGTCACCATGATGAGCTCACCGCAAGTATGGTTGCCACAGGTTATGAGGACCTCCGACGGGTCTTCCCTGCTCGTACAACCAACTGCCACCAAGGCCACCAGCGCGAGCAGGTAGACGGCGGTGAACGGTCGTTTGCTCAGAGCGATATTCAAACCAGATCCTCCCTCCGGACAACCGCACCGCAAAGCGGCGGCGGCCCAGCACGGGTGAACTCGGACGGTACCGCAGCACGGAGCCACGGCCTAGCCGTAAATTAACGGGTAACCGGCGGGCAAATCAACTGCCGGCTCAGCGAAAACGGTCCGTCCCAACCGTCCGTTCGCTTGATTTCAGTCATCCAGCGAATATTTCGCCGTGATTTGTAGCCAGGACCAAACCGGATAACGACCCACCTTGGCGGGCCGGTACCGGGCCGCGCGCGCCGCCCGCGCGGCGGCTTTGGTCAAGCTCTGGTCTGGACTGGACACCAACGAGACCTGGTAGACCTCTCCACGCGGGCTGATCAGCAGATCGAGAACCACGTCACCGGTGATCTGTTTCTCGACGGCCGCCTGCGGATATTCTGGCGACAGCGTCGTCAATAGATAGGGCGGATACCGATTCAACTGCTGATACTGCCGTATGGTCGCTACGCTCCGCGGCAACGTACACTTGTCCTTCCCCACCGCGAAAAGCGAATCCGCTCGGCTCAGGTCGCCACGAGCCCGCGCCACATCGGCGCGCAAGTAGTCCACCACTCCGTCGTCGCCACGCAACTCGCCCGCACGATCGAGGAACGTCATGGCCCGGTTGAGCAGTCGTACCTGATTGCGTGGCCAATCACCGACATCTGCTGCGGGCCCCTCCTGTGGGAGCAAGTCTGGTTCACCCTGCCCGGCCAGGAGATAGAGCTGCCCCAACGTGAGCAACAAGATGCCGTAATCACCGTGGTCCTGAAGGCATAACTCCAGTTCCATGATAGCGTCGCTACCTGCGTGGTCGCTTACCAATGTCCGGCACATGGCCAGGCTGTTCTCCACCGCAGTCGGTAGGTTGTCCGGACGGCGGCAACGCGCCAGGACGTGCACCCGCCACGGGCCATCCGCTACCGGTTGCTCCACCGGTGGGGCCGTCGCCACCGCAGGCACAGCGGCGACCGGCGCTTGCTGGACGGGCACGGTCTGCGCGCCGCCCGCGCAGCCTGCCAGCGGAGCTAGCCACAACAGGACTGTCGCCACGATGCCTAGCACCACGACACGAGCCGTGGGCGGTCGTTGCGCGTAATCGACGTATCGTCTTCGCCATCGCCGCAAACCGTTCTCCCTATTTTTGTCAGCGACTGTCGGTCACCACATCGGGATCGATCGCTCGCGCACGCTCGATTTCTCGGGCGGCCTCGTCCAAGCGTCCCAGCTGTTGGAGCACGGCCGCCCGGTTGACCCGGTAGACGGCATTGTCGGGCGCCAACGCGATGGCGGTATCGATGGCACGCAGCGCTTCCGGTCGAAAGCCACCCAACTGACACAGCTCGGCCACCACCGCCCAGAACAGGGCGTCGGTGGTTATTTCGCGCGGAAACGTATCCGGAGCCCCGGTGCGCTGAGCCCAGCTACGGGCCCGCTCGGATCGGCCGAGGACGCGGTCAGCACGCAGTAAGAGCCGATACTCCGTTGCCGTCAATTCATCTTCCGGCAGCGCCGTCAACAGCTGGACCGTCGCCTGCGGCCGTTCGGCAGCGAGCTGCGCCGAGGCGAGGGCTAGCCGAACTTCCCGTGCCGGCTGCGCCGCCATGACGCGCTCTAGGTAGTGGACCGCCTCAGCCGCCGAGCCGGCTTCGAGGTGATAAGTTGCCAAGGCGCGCGCGGCCTGCAAGCATTCGCCGCAGAGCCGGTCTGCCGCCAGCAGTTCCGGCAGTGCCTCGGCGAAGAAACGGAAACGTAGCAACGCCTGCCCCAGATCGAGTCGTATGGCAGCGTTTGCCGGGGCAAGAGCGGCCGCTTCCTGCAACTCCGCCAGCGCACGGCCCCGCCGGTCGAGGGCCATCAGTGCCGCTGCCAGGTTTTGGTGCCCGACCGGGTCGTCCATCGCCTGTATGACGGCGATTTCCAAGTGTGGCAATGCTTCGGCAGGCCGTCCAGCCCGTAGCAACGCGACACCAAGCCGCTGGTGGGCCTGCCAGCCGTACACCGGATCGTCACCCGCGGTGTCACACAGCGCGGAGGCTCGCGCCTCGGCTCCGGCGAAATCCCCTGCCGCGAGAAGACTATCGACGACGGCCAATTCAGCAGCGGCCGCAGTCACCGATCCACCCGATACGGCCGCGCCAGCAGCAGTGCTCACGGTAAGATGTACGGCAACCGCCCGTGCCGTAAACGGCCCCGCCGCGCCCACCATTATGAGTCCGACCAGGATCAACGTAAGCCATTGCAATACATTGAATTGAAACACAGGGGATTGACTCCCTCGCCACGAAATGTTAGAATATCTATGAATCATACAAGTCACCGGCGACAGCCGATACCTCTGAAGATGGTAACGAGCGCACTCTGTGCCGACCGCGGCCGCGATCCGACCGCGGGCACACGGTGCGCTCGGCAATAAACGGAACGGACCCCGTCCGCGCCAGGAGACCAATGATACCGCTTGATCGATCTACATTTCAAGCGCGGGGTCGCTACCGCGCAGTGGCTGCGGTGAGCCTTGTCGTCGCGGTGATCGTTGGCCATCTCGTCTGCGCGGCGCCGGCGCGGGCGACGGTCAAGTTCGATTTCGAGCAGAAGTTCTTCGTCCACCCGCACCGGCAGGTGTGGGACTTTTGCGTGGTCCGCCCCGACACGGTATATCACATCTTCTACCACACGATCCTCGAAACCACTCCTAATCCCGCGCAGGCCGATACCATCTGGCACGCAACGAGTTTCGACCTGAAGCACTGGACGGTCGAGGGCCCGGTCCTGACCGTCGGTCCCGAGGCTCACGATGCCGAAGCGATGTGGGCTCCCGAAGTGGTGTACGATCCAGCCAGCGCCTCCTGGGCCATGCTCTATACGGGTGTCGATGATAACATGAACCAGCGGGCTTGCCTGGCGTGGTCACCCGACCTGTATCAGTGGTCCAAATCTCCGGAGAACCCCGTTCTGTCCCCGGACCCCGAAATCTATCACTGGAGCGCCGACGGCAACTGGAGCGACTTCCGCGACCCGTTCCTCTTCTTCGCGGACGGCGTCTGGAACATGCTCAACACTGCGGTCCGACGCGGTGACAATGATCGTCAGGTGGGTGTTCTGCACCGCGCCACTTCCGTCGATCTGGTGAACTGGACGGCAGTCGACGACATGTTCGTCAACGACGGGCTGAACCCACACCGTGTCCTGGAAAGTTGCCAATACCTCGTCCGCGACGGCTGGCACCACCTCTATTTCGGTGAGTTCGACGTGTACGGTATCACCCATCTGAGCGCCCACGATCCGGCCGAGTGGACGATGGCCGACAGGCACATCATCGACTGGGGGAACGCTCCTGACATCGCGCAGTTCGATCCTGACATCGACATCCTCGGGCGCATCGCGGCCCACCGAAATCCCGCGACCGATTTATTGATGTACAGCGTCCGGTTCGACACACTCGTGTACGAGAACGACGGTGCTCTACCCGATACTTACCAACCCCATCCGTTGGACCTGGAGTGGGCCAGCCGCTTGGGCACAGCGACCAACGGCAATCCGTGCTACGGCGACAACACCGCCATGCGTGGCGACGATTCCTGCGGACTGGTCGGCCACGGTTGGTTCGGTAGCAAGGAGTACTACCAGGGACCGCTCTCCGCCTATGGAGCGCCAGGAGGGTTCTTGGGCGACGAGGCTCTGGGTGTATTGACCAGCCATCCCTTCTACGTCGTCGGCAACCGTCTGAACTTACTGGTCGGCGGTGGCCACTACCCGGAAACCTGTTACGTGGCACTGATGGACGCCGAGGCCGATACGATCCTTTTCAGCGAAACCGGCGACGATCACGAGACCATGACGCCGCGTCAGTGGAATCTGGCACCGTTGGAGGGGCGATTGGTCTACCTGCAGATCGTCGACCAAGAGACCGGTCCGTTCGGTCATATCAACGTCGACGAGATCGTCGAGTGGACCCTCGACACCACGGCGGTTGACAGCCCATTACCGGACGCTCGCAGTGTCATCGACCGCGGGCCGTCACCCAACCCTTTCAACCCAGCCACTCAGTTCCGTTTCCGCCTGAACCGCCCCGGTACCTACCGTCTGCGCGTCCACGATTTGCGCGGACGGGTGTTGTGGAGTTCGCGACCGACCGCCGGCAGTGTCGGTGAGTACCGTGTAACCTGGAGCGGCAGCCGCTCCGACGGCTCGCCGCTGGCCAGCGGGGTCTATCTCTACACGATCGCGCTGGATGGGCAGGTGGTTTCCAGCGGTAAGCTCTCGCTCTTGAAATAGTCCGCGCTGTTTTGCTGGGAGTTGGGCTGCAGGGTGGATAGGACCGGTCCCCCCGGGGGTACCACGGTTACGGATGGATCCGGACGAGTAAGGACGAGCCATCGTCTCGGCGATGTGGGGAATTTTTCCCAGTCCGGCGGGGGATAATACCCAGGACAGCCGCGCCGGCTCGTAATATCCCGTGCCGACGTCGCTGGAGGGTAGGCTGAAAACCTGCCTACATTGAGACTAAGTATGTGGTATAATGTCAATTGGCCGGCATGCCGCGAATCGAGAAAATGCGGCATGGCCGACGGCATTCCTGCCGGCTATGCGGAACGATCCCTGCCTCGTATTAGGTAAGAACCCGAACGTATAGCACGTCGGGGCAGAATCGACCGCCAACAGTCCGGTCGTGACCCAAAGGGACGGATGATGCCGAGAACGAGACCGCACCACCGCACCGCGACGCTGCTGCTGGCACTGGCAGTGCTCTGCGTAGCGCCGTTGTCCAGCGCGGCCACAGTGGTCTGGTGCCCCACCGGTATCGTCGCCCAGATCCACACCGCGGAGGAGATCGCCGCGCAGTGGCTTCAGCGCAGTGATGGTCGACTCTATCTCGACCACCCGGCGACCGGCAGGATCGAATTGATCACAGATATTGACGATCAGCGGTTGATCCGATCGGCCGATCGTTTTTATCCGTTCGATCAGGATATTGTGGCACAGGCGCTGCGGGACATGCGTGGATTCTCCGCCGACGTCACCGTCGACGTGTTCATTCTGCCGGCTCCGCCGGTCGATCCGCTCGCTAGTTACGCAGCAGCGGGCAACATCTTCCTGGCGCCGGGTTACGGTCCCGTCGCCGCGCAAACGGTGGCCTACACCACCACCCACGAGATGGGACACGTGCTGACCTGGGCTTTCCTCGACGCCAGTGCCGCACGTTGGCAGGCTTACCGCAGCCTGCGTAAGATCCCAGCCAGCGCCACCGGAACTCGCGTACCGCACGCGTGGCTGCCCCGTGAAATTCTGGCCGAAGACATCCGCTTCCTGTTCGGGGGCTCGCTGGCGACGTTTTCCGGATCCATCGAGAACGGGCAACTGCCCTTGCCCGATACGATCGACGGTCTGCGTGAATTGCTCGCCGGCTTTTTCACCATCGCTCCGTCCGCCGGACCGATACCGGCCGCAGGCGTTGCCTATCCGAATCCGTGCAACCCGGCGACCAACGTGGCCATGACCTTGCCGACAGACGCGCATCCCGCTCTGGCAGCGACCGCAGAACTCCGCATCTTCGATATCCGCGGCCGACTGGTGCAGACCGTCGTGGGCGGACGCGCCGATGCCGATAGGGTCGTCGTCCGCTGGAACGGCACCGACACCGCCGGTCGTAAAGTCGCTACGGGCCGGTATCTCTACGTCCTGGCAGTCGATGACCGGATCGCCCGGGGCTCACTACTGGTAATCAAGTAGAATTTGCTACAGCCGTGGGATCAAACGACGTCGGGATCGGTCCTCGCCGCCGACACAGGTACGTTGGCGACCGGAGCCGTGGTGGCGCCGAGGCGTGAGAGTGCCAGCGCTCCGATGCCGAAGAGGTAGGCGATTGCTTTGATCGCCACGCCGAGCGTGCCAAGCAATATACCGACCGCTTCGCCACCCGGTATCCCGCCGAACAGTGCGCCGAGAAAACTGAAGAGGTGCAACACACACATGCCAAGTACGGCCTCGAACAGAGGTCGATTGGGATCGGTCTGCCGGCCACGAATCAACAGTCTGCCCACCGGCACCGACGCGGCGCCGATGGCCAGCAGACTCAGCAAACCGACCGCCAGTAACAAGAGCACTGCCAGCGGAATACCGATCACCGTCAGCACCAGCACGGCGCCGACCAGCACGAGTGCCACATGGCCGATCAGCGTCACGACCAACCCGAGACCGAAAACGTGAGCGGGACGAGTGATCAGCGCCGTCTGCAGGTTGGCGAAACGTGGCAGTGGCGTGATCGCAATGACGGTCACCACGAGCAATAGCGTGACCAAGAAGAAGCCTTGCCGGATCAAGAACGAGGCCCAGCCGCTCAAGATGTCGCCCGGCCCGAGGTCGAACGCCCGTGGACTTATGATCACGACACTACCGACGGCAGCCTCTTCGGCACGGTCGAACCGCCCCAGCACGGTCACGATTTCTCCGGTCACCTCGGCCGACTCGTCGAGGCGCAAATCGCCCAGGACCACCACCACATCACCGTCGACACGCCCGGCAATCAGCGCGTTGCCAAAAATGACAACGACGTTGCCGCGAATTTCCTCGTCCTCGCCGACGATCATATCGTCACGGAAACGTATGGCGTCACCGTGTAAGATCCGCCGCTGCGACCGCGGTGCCGAAGCCTCCAAGCTCCACGCTCCACCACGCGGGGTCACGATCCGCACCGTGTCCGGCAATTCATCCAGCACAACCCGGGTGATCGACGAGATCCCCTTACTGATCTGCTCTCCCAGATTCTCGGGGATCGCGATGGCGACGATTCCACCATCCTCATCGGTCAGTTCGATGACGTTGCCGTCGATCTGGATGTCGATTCCGGCGAGTTCGGCGCGGATCTCCGCGAGCGCACCGCCGAACTCCTGTACGGTCAGGTCGATAATCTCGCGCTGCTGCATCCTCGTGAAGAGCGACTCTTCGTGGGCCTCGCCGAACGACTGGCGAAGATTCGCGATGATATACTGGAGCTTGTGTAGCTGTACCATCAAGGAGTCGTGTTGCGCTTGTCGTTCGGGATCCTCGCCGCGAGGTGCTTCGTCCTGGGCACACGCGGCGGCCGGCCCCAGCCCGGCCGGCTCGGCAGACCAGTGCCAAACCACCAGCAGGGAGATCACCGCCAGGATCGTTACAACGACATCACGACGCACGGTACTTCCTCGCCGATTCCACCGGCAAACTAATGCCCACACTGCAATCACGAATCGGACCGCCGCTGGGTCACAGCCAGACGTCGACCGGCATCCTGCAAGCGCACCAGCACTTCCGGCAGAACCCCCACGAACGCTACAGCAGCGACGGTACCTGGCCACCAGCCTTCGGCCAGTCCCACCGCTCCCAAGGCAGCGATGGCCACGCCGGCGGTACGGGTCGCTCCGGCGCGTAAGAAACGAGGCAAGAAACTCTCCGTCAAGTAAACGGGGACGCGCTCGCGACGTAGTGGTTCCATCGCCTGGTAGGCCACGTACGGCACCGCAGTCAATATGCGGCCGTCGAAATCCGACGGTACTTCGTGCTGCGGGAGATCGTCCAACAGCGCAAACACCGCGCTCATATCCTCGTACTCCGCCTGGCACGCCGAGCAGGACCGTAGATGCAGGAACGCGCGTAGGCTCTCCTGCTTGGGTAACGTCCCGTCGAGATAGTCCTGCAACCGCAGCCGGCAGCCAGCGCAGTCCAGCGGCGGAGTCTGTGGGTTCTTCTC
>JAUVBS010000165.1 GCA_030591105.1 bacterium
AGACCGGTTGGCATCAACGGGGAAGTTGCCACTCCGGCGGTATCTGCGTCGAGGACGGCGCCGGTCGCCGCGTCGGTCCTCGCGTCGGTTCCCAGGCCGGCCACCGCATCAGCCACGGCCCCCAACCGTGCCGAGTCGTCCCAGACGATGCCGGTCCGTCCGTAGCCGGTGTCGATTTTGATCCAGACGCGGACTGGCGCGGTCAGCGTCGCGGCCAGGTGCGCGAATACCGTTGCGTCGTCGACCAGTAGACCGAGGCCGGGTCCGTTCTCGCCCGCGCGGTCTCGAGCCGTGTTCAGCCGCTGGGCCAAGCGGTCGATCCGTTCGGTCGTGTGAACGTTGACCAGCATGGCGACGGTGATGTCGCGCCAGCCGTGGTCGGCGAAGTACTCGGCCATCGCCAGCGATGAGACCGTGATCCCGGTGACTTTCTCGGCGGCGAACCACTCGCCGATCATCGCCGATTGGTGGGTCTTGAAGTGAGGCCGGAAGTGCACGTTTGCCGCACGGGCTCGGGCGGCCCAACGCGCGATGTTGGCGCGAACCCGGGCGGTGTCGATCACGGCCGTCGGTTCGGTAATGCCCAGCCCGAGCAGCCAGCGGCTGGTCGCGGTAAGATCGGGTGTCGGTCCGGGCATCCTGCTCACCTCTAGCGTCGTCGGATCAGATCGTAGCGCAGGCGGTGGTGGTCGTCGAACAGACGCCGGTAAGCGAGCAGCGCGATCGAGATGCTGCCCAGACTCGTCCCGCCCGCGACCATGAACATGATGACGATCTGGTACTTCACAGCTTGCAACGGATCGGCGCCGGCGAGTATCTGTCCGGTCATCATTCCGGGCAGGGCGACGATGCCGACCACCATCATGGTGTTGATGATTGGAATCATACCGCGCCGCACCGCCTTACGTACCGGGCCGCGCGCCGCTTCCCAGCGCGTCGCACCGTGGGCCAGTTCCATCTCGACCTCGCAACGCCGCTCGGTCAGCTGTTCGAGCAAGGTGTCGAGGCAGAGGGAGATGCCGGTCAGACCGTTGCCGAGGATCATCCCGAGTAACGGGATCAGGTAGCGTGGTTCCCACAGGGGATCGACCTTGATCACGAGTCCGGTGACGGTGACCGACGTGACCAGTCCGGTCAACAATAGCGTGACGAAAGCCTGCCAGGTCGCGCCGCTAAAGGTGTGGCTCACGCGTCCGATGGCTGCCCGGCTGGCGACGACGATCATGATCATTGCGAGCAACAATACCGCCGGCAGGTTGCCCAGCCCGAAGATCGACCGCAGGACATAACCCACCAGCAGTAACTGGACGACGGTCCGTACCGAGGCGAGAGCCAGGCGTCGTTCAAGCCCAAGTTTCAGTCCGACGCTCACCAGACCGGCGACCAGAACCAGACCGCAGGCCACCGCCAGGTCGGCTGCCGTCAGCTCGATGATACCGGTTTCGTTCATGACGGGACCGCCTCGTTGCGTGCGGGCAAGGTGACGAGAACTCTGCTCACGACGTCGTTTCCCGGTTGCCGACCGGCATGCCGCCGGCCAGATAGGGTGTCAGATCGATCTGGCGGTCGCACCAGCGGGCCGCTTGCTGTGTGTTGTGGGTGACGATCAGTGCACCGGCGCGTTGGGTGGTCACCTGGTCGGTGACTAGCTCTTCGGCTTGTGCGACGGCGGCCTCGTCCAGAGCTGCGGTCGGTTCGTCCAGCAGCAGGATCGCCGGGTCGAGCAGCAATGCGCGCACCAGGCAGACCCGCTGTTGCTGTCCCACCGAAAGGGCGAGGGCGTCACTGCCGAGACCGACACTACCGAGGCCGACGTTGCCGAGACCAACACTACCGAGGCCGACATTGCCGAGACCGCCGTTGCCGCGACCAACATCGCCAAGGCCGACATCGCCGAGACCGGTGCGGGCCAGTAACTGACTCGCGCGGTCAGGGTCGAAGGCGGCGGTCATATGTCCGTAGGTGAACGGTCGCTGGAGGTTTTCCTGGACGGTGCCGGCGAGCAGTACCGGTTGCTGGTCGACCTGGAGAACCTGGCGGCGAAAATGCGGCCAGCCTAGCTGCTGCGGTGTCTTGCCGTGCAAGGTCACCGTACCTTCGCCAGCCTGCAGTCCGGAGATCGTACGTAGTAACGCGGTTTTGCCGCAGCCCGACGGTCCGGTCACCGCCACCAGTTCGCCGGCCGCGCCGGTCAGATCGAAGCCGGTAAGCAGGGTGCGCTCGCCGGCCTGCACGACGAGGCCGTGCAGACGCAGGATCGGTTCAGTTGACGTGGTGGCTGCTGGTCGCATGGTATCGGAATACCGCCGCCGGCGTGGTCGCGTCAAGGTGTGATCAGAGCGCCAAGGCCTGGGCGGCCCGGGTCCGGCCGCGATCGGTCAGCGTCAAGCGATCGTCGCGCCGGATCACCAGCTCCGCCGCAACGGCCTGGGCCACGACTTGGGTCGTGAACGGGCGGTCCCAGCCGACGTGCCGTCCATACAGATGGTCGACGCGGGCCTCATCCGCCTCCTCGGGGCGTCCCTCGTGCTGGAGCAAGTGGATCGCGAGCATGGTCTGGGCGAACTGATAGCGCTGCCGCCGCCGCCGCAACAGCACCGCCAGCAAGCCGTGCCGCGGGGCGAGCATGTACACCGCGGCAAAGAGCAAACCGGCGCAGGTTGCCATGCTACCGGCGATGGACGCGTCGAGCCAGGTTGCGAGCCACAATCCCGACGCCGCTGTGAGCAGACCGAACAGTGCAGCCAGCCAGAGCATTCTACCGAGCCGCCCGGTCAATAGGTAAGCAGCCGCCGCCGGCGCGATCATCAAGGCGACGACCAGGACCAGACCGACCGCGTCGAAAGCACCCACGGCGGTGATCGAGACCAGCAGCATCAACCCGTAGTGGATCGCCGCCGGTGCGAATCCCAGCGCCGCCGCCAGGCCTGCGTCGAAGGTCGCCAGTTTGAGCTCTTTGTAGAAAGTGACGATGAACAGGAGGTTGATCGCTGTGATCGTGCCCATGAGATACAGGTGACGTGGGCCGAGGTCGTGACCGCCGATGACCAGGCGATCGAACGGGGCGAACGCCAGTTCGCCGAGCAAGACCACGTCGGTGTCCAGGTGGACATTGCCGACCACTCGTGTGATCAGGATGATGCCCAGACTGAACAGCGCGGGGAAGACCAAGCCGATGGCGGCGTCTTCGCGTACGCGGCCGGTGCGGTACAACAGTTCGACCAGTATCACGGCGACCACACCCATGGCGGCGGCCGCGACGACCAGCCAGGGCGAGGAGAGATCGCCCACGATCAAGAATGCGATCACGATACCCGGCAGGATCGCGTGGCTGATGGCATCGCTCATCATGGCCATCCCGCGCAGCAGCAAGAAGCTGCCGACCAGGGCGCAGCCGACAGCTGTCACCACGGCGATGGCGAGGATCTCTAGCTGCGGCGTGGTCATGAGCGATCCTCCCGGTCGGCCGGCGTTGGGCCCTCGGTCACCAAACGGCGCCCCGCGGCCACGCCGGCGAGCGTCAGGCGCCAGCGGCCATCGCTGGTACGGCGTACCAGACCTTCGCCGGTGAGGTGTGCCAGCGTACGGTTCAGACCGGCCGGCGTGCCCATGGCGCGCAATACGCGCGCGGAGTGGGGGGCTCGGTCGGGTTGCGCGTGCTGGGCGGCCAGGTGGTACAGATCGGCGAGCACTGCGTCGCGTTGCAACCGGCGCCGGCCGCGTTGCTGGCGTAGCCAGACAGCAATCAAGCCGCGGTGAGGTGCACCGAGCAGCGAGACAACCGTCAGTGTGGTCACACACAGGACAATGGTCGGACCGGTCGGCAGGTGCGGCACGATGCTGCTCAAAACGGCGCCGCACAACCCGCTCAGTGCCCCGAACAAACCGGCCAACAGGACCATCCGGCCGAGGCGATCGGTCCACTGGCGTGCCGCGGCGGCCGGGGCGATGAGCATCGCGCTCATCAGTACGACACCGACGGTTTGCAGACCGATGACGATGGCGACCACCAGCAGTGTCGTCAACAATACGTCGAGACTGCGGACCGGCAGACCGAGGGCGACCAGAAAATCGGGGTCGAAAGCCAGCAGCTTCAGTTCTTTCCAGAGCACGAGCAACAGTATGAGAACCACCCCACCCAACACGGCCATCGTTACCAGATCGCTACCGACCAGGCTGGCTGCCTGTCCGAACAGGAATCGATCCAGACCGGCTTGAGCGGCGCCGGCGCTCCGCTGGGCGATGGACATCAACAGGAGGCCGAAACCGAAAAATGTCGAGAGCACCAGACCCAGCGCGGCGTCGGGTTTGATCCGCGTGGTCTTGACGACGAGCATCACCAGGAGCGCTGCAGCCCAGCCTGCCAGAGCGGCGCCGAGCACGAGTACCAGAGGTGTTTTGCTGCCGGTGAGTAGGAACGCCAAGACGATGCCCGGCAGCGCGGCGTGGCTGATCGCGTCGCCCAGCAGACTCTGACGCCGCAGCACGGCGAAACAGCCCAGCGCTCCGGAGACCAGCCCCAGCGCGGCCGAACCAAGCGCTACCGTGCGCAGGGTGTAGTCGGTGACCAGGTCGATCAGGATCTGCGTCATGGTTGTATGTGTCCGCCGTAGTGGCCCACCGGCGGCTCGTCGCGTTCGGGGGGTGCGGGTTGAGGCTGTGACTTACGCTGGAGGAACTCGACGCGCCCGCCGTAGGTCAGCCGCAGATTCTCGTCGTTGAACACCTCGGCCACCGGTCCACAGGCGATGCGGCGTATGTTCAGCAACATGGCCCAGTCGAAGTACTCCGGAACCGTCTGCAGATCGTGGTGCACCACGATCACGGTACGGCCCTGACTGCGCAGCTCCTTCAGCAGAGCGACGATGGCACGTTCGGTCTTGGCATCGACTCCTTGGAACGGTTCGTCCATGAAATAGATGCGGGCGTCTTGCACGAGGGCTCGCGCCAGGAAGACCCGCTGCTGCTGACCACCGGATAACTGGCTGATCTGGCGGTTGGCGAACGCGCTCATGCCGACCTTCGCCAGGGCTGCTTCGGCTTGCACTTTCTCGCGGCGGCCAGGCCGCCGTAGCCACCCCAGAGTGCCGTAAAGACCCATGGTCACCACGTCGAGTACGGTGGTCGGGAAATCCCAGTCGACACTGCCGCGCTGCGGAACGTAGCCGACCAGCCGCCGCTGTTGCGCGTAGGGCTGGCCATGGATGAGGATCTGGCCGGCTACCGGTGTCACGAGTCCGAGGATCGCCTTGATCAGCGTCGTTTTACCGGCGCCGTTGGGCCCGAGGATCGCCATCAACTGACCGGCCGGTAGCGCGAGGTCGATGTCCCACAGGACCGGCCGCTCGCCGTAGGCAACGGTCAGATCCGTAACCTCCACGGCCGGTGCTGTGACTGCGTCGACCGCGTCGATACTGCCTTGCTGGTTGCCGGAGCGAGGCAGATCGTCCGGGCCGTGAGGTGAATGCGCATCGGTCATTGATGGTAACCTCCTCCGGTCATTCGGGTCATTCGGTGGCCAGCGAGGCCAC
>JAUVBS010000050.1 GCA_030591105.1 bacterium
AACACCACGCGACCGGTTCGTCGTCGGCGTAGCCCATCAGACCGGGCACCCGACCGCTCGCGACCAGTTGCCGCATTGCCCGACGATGAGGCTCTCCCTTGCCGGCCTCGAACTCCTGGTGGCTCAGGCGTGGGTACATGCACCAGCATCCGCCGCACGCCCCGCGCACGCCGAACAGTCGTTCGAAGTCGTCCCAGCGGTCCGAATTCAGCGGCTCGATCGTCAGCGTCAAGGCGGATTTTTTTAGCTGCCTGGCCATTATCGTAGCCACCTAACCAGTTGAACCAAACCTGCGTAGCAGGTTTTCGCCGACGGCCTGGTCACAGTATCGCTTCGCCGCCGGTCGCTGTCCAGCCACGGGGTTGCGCCGTCGTTGCTCTCGCCCGGCGCTTCAGTCGGACCGTCACCGGCCGATAAGCTAGAGAGCGATCATCGCGCCAGCGGTTGCCGAGCCGTGGCGTGCTGTCAGATACCTTCAGCGAGGAGTGATAGACCGATGCGTACTGCTTTCTTAATATTCGCGGTGAGTGTGGGGCTGATGGCCGCCGCGGTGACCACCGCCCAGAACCCGGCGCCGACACTCTCGCAGAGCGAAATCAACGCTTTGCAACGGGAAATCACGAGCCACGAACGCTCGCTGAAAAAATTCTCATCGCTGGTTCGCAAGCTCGAGTCGACCGAACGCGAATCGAGCAACACGGGCAGACGCCGCGCTCTGAACGATCTACAGAATGCCATGGGCGATGTGATCATCGTCGCCGAGAGGAAGCTGGGCGAGGATTACGTGATCACGCAACACGGTGCAGAGGTCGAACAGGTAAGTACTTCCGACGCCGGCTCGGGCGGCGGCGTGCGGACGCGCAGACGAGTCTACCAGGTTCCCGAGTCAGAGAACTCGCCACCGGTAGCCTATTACCATCTCGTCCGGCAGCAGGCGATCTTCGTCTCGTGCAAGACGAGTCTCGAGCCGGCCGCCGCCAAGCAAGGCAGCTCCTACGCCCAGTACCTCGGTCTGGTCAATGAGTTCGCTGGCTTGATGTCCAGAGGCATCGACGCACTACGCGCGCAGCTCCCGCCCGAACCCGCAGCCGAAGAGCCACTAACGGTCGATGGCTAGCGGAGCTTCGGTTGTGCGGTCTCGATGGTGTCCGCCCCGGATCGAAGTTCAGGGCCCAATGTGGTGAGATGGGTTTTTGAAGGAGCAACTCGTAGTTCGCGGGCGCCGTGTGGCTAACGAACCGCGAGTCCGATCAAGTTACCGCGTCGCCGTACGGCTCTGCAACGCGGTCACGGCCGCCAACACCGCCGCCGGCTGCTCTTCGTAGATAAAGTGACCCGCACCCGCGACCGTCTCGAAGGTCACGTCGGGCAACCCGGCGCAAAGGGTATCGATGTCGCTCTCGCTGAGCGCGCCGTGGTGGGGGGCGCCGCCTTGCAAAACGAGCACCGGCTGCTGGATTTTCGTCAGGTTCGGCTCGAGTGATTCGGGTTCCGGCTGCTCGGACATGGCGACGTATGCAGCGAGCGTCCCCTGGATATCGCGTGCCGCACCGCGGAAGTATTGCCGGACAGTTCTCTTGTCGACCCAGCTGACGTCTCCCGAGGCCGCCTTCAGGTCTTTGGCGTAACGGTCGCGCAAGAGTCGAGTGCCGGTGAATTTGGCCACCCACTTGGCGAGCTTCAGGCTGTTTTTGACCGTCGCCGTGGCCGCGCTTTCGGTTACGGCGCCCTCGATGGAGACGATCCCGCTCACGAGGTTGGGCTCGCGGTAGGCGATGCGCAGGGCAATCGACGCCGAAACCCCCTGGGCCACGAATATCGCCTGGGTGATCTCGAGTTGTTGCAATACGGCCACGATCCGGTCGGCCTGGGCGGTCAGCGTATAAGTCGCTCCTGGCGGCCGGGCGGACAGGCCCAGCCCCAACGGTTCGATGGCTACGGTCCGCATACCCTGCTCGTGCAGCAGCGGAATGAGGTTCCGGAAGCCGTAGGCGCAACCGGATAGACCGGCCAGCAGGACGACCACCGGGCCCTCGCCGGAATCGTATACCGCGATTCCTTCATCGGGCGCCACGGTAACGTAGCTGGGGGTCATGGCGCCGAGGGTCAACAGTAGCAGCAGTGCCGGCATCGGCCTCTCCTAGATACGATTTCCAGTCGTAACGACCAGCGTCACACACCGATCGGTCCTTGCGACCCGCTTTTACCGCAAAAGGTGTGCCGTCAGGAAATACTCCGTGTGGGCCGACGCTGTTCCGGAATCGATAGCTTCAGCCGCGGATTGCGCCGAATGCGGGCTTTCTGCATCAGGACCACACTTCCCCACAGGGCGATACCTACTGAATCGACCGCGATGGGGGGTAGCTGTAGCCCGGTTGCCCAGTGCACGAGGTCCGGGAAAAAGAGGATCACCGTGGCCAAGGCCATGATGATCCACTCGATCGCGTTCATGCCGCAAATCAGATAGCCCATAGTTACGCTACAAAACGCAACGGTCGCCAGCGTAATCGTCGTGAACGTCAGCGCGATCTCGTGCCAGTCGCCGTCGAGCAGGAAGCCTCTCACGTACGCGAACAGGAACGGTCCGATGTACAGGAATTTGGCGAATTTGAACGCAGTCCACCCGGTCTTCCAGGGGTCCGACCCGGCGATGGCCGCCCCCGCATACGCAGCCACACAGACCGGAGGCGTGATGTTCGAGTCCTGGCTGAACCAGTAGACGATCATGTGTGACGCGATCAGTACCCACGACACACTTGCCACCATTTCCGGTGAGACTTCCAGGTCGGCGAAGGACATGCCGAAATGGGTCTGGGCGATCATGTTCGACACCGCGCCGACCGCGAGCACCGCGGTGATCAGATACGCCGCCGTGACCGGCACGCCCATACCCAGGACCAGCGATGCCAGACCGATCAGCAGGATCGCCACCGGCAGACAGCCACCCGACAGGCTGATGATGATTTCCGAGAACTTCAAACCGATGCCGGTCAACGCGATGGTCCCGACGATCACGCCGATCACGCCGACCGTCGCGCCGATGATCAAGGTCTTGTGGGCGCCGTCGATCATCGCGTCACGGATCTGTCGGATGCCCATCTTGTGATCGGGGGTCAGCCAACTGACGACGACACAAGCGATGGTCGCCCAGAAGGCGGCATAGCCCGGTGAACGGCCCCTCAGCATCAAGACGACGATCAAGACCAGGGGGGTCGCCAGGAACCAATCTCGCTTGAGGATCTGCCAGGCCGACGGCGCGTCATCAGCCGGCAAGCCGACCAATCCCCAGCGCTTCGCTTCGAAGTGGATCATCACGAAAACGGACAGGAAGTACATCAGAGCCGGAAAGATAGCCATTTTCATGATCTGCACGTAGGGAATCCCGGTCATCTCGGCCATCAAGAAGCCGCCCGCACCCATGATCGGCGGCAAGAACATACCCCCGATGGACGCCGCCGGTTCGATGGCGCCGGCCACATGCGGTCGGAAGCCCGCTCGCTTCATCAACGGGATGGTGAAAGCGCCGGTCGAGACGGTGTTGGCGATGGCCGAGCCCGAGACCGAGCCGAAAAATCCCGAGGCGATCACCGCGACCTTGGCCGGCCCGCCCACACTGCGTCCGGCGACCGCCAGCGGCAGATCGATGAAGAACCGCGCGCAACCGCTCGCCTGCAGGAACGCCCCGAAGAAGATGAACAGGATGACGTAGGTCACCAGTACGTCGGCCATGATGCCGAAAACGCCTTCCTGTTTGAGGTAGATGTGATTCAGAGCCCGCGGTATCGAGAAGCCGTCGTGGGCAAAGATGTCGAGAAGCGGGATGTAGTCGAGCAGATTACCCCAGAACGCGTACATCAAGAACCCGATCCCGACGATGGTCATCGACCAGCCCAGTACCCGCCGGCAGACCTCCAACGAGATCACGATACCGACCGCGCTCGCGACGGTGTCCAGCGTGGATTCTGAGCCCATGCGGTAGTTGAGATTCTCGAATTCGACGATCCAGTAGCCGACGACCACCGTTGCGCTGAGCGCCAGGATCAGGTCCGTCACCGCCGGACGGTCCGTCGGTGAGCGAGAGGTCAGCGGATAGGTCAAGAACACCAGCACGTAGGTGATCAACACATAGATACCGCGGTGGTACTGCGTGTCCACCGGACGTACGCCGGCGTTGTAGAGATAGAATGCCACCATGAAAATGCCGAGTGCAGAGGTCAAATAGTACCAGCGGGGCGTTAGGCGACGACCGGATTTCGCATCCGTTTCGGTCAACTCGGCGAAAGCCGCTGGCCGGGCGGTACGGTCCGGGCGCGTTTTCGTCACTGGGGCCCGAGGTTTTCCGGTATGGCCTGGCCCTGTTCCGTCCAGAACTTCACTGCACCCGGATGCAACTGGACCGAAGCACCGAGGAAGGCGTTGTCCACGGTCATGGACTTGAAGGTCTTTTTCGCCGCGACCATTGCGGCCATACCTTCCGGCGACCAGAGCGCGTTCATGATCCGGTACACGATGTCTTCGGGGACATCCTCGTGGCAGCTGAGGATCGTCGCGTC
This sequence comes from bacterium, assembly GCA_030591105.1. GTDB lineage: Bacteria > Krumholzibacteriota > Krumholzibacteriia > LZORAL124-64-63 > LZORAL124-64-63 > JAUVBS01. The sequence continues at coordinate 4,554 of JAUVBS010000050.1, forward strand.
CTGGTAAGTGGAGCACTCGGGCGAGTTTTTACCGTAGGTCCCGGCCGGGATGATGGTCGGGAGGTAGGAAAACTTGTCGAAGAACCCGCTCTGCTCGGCCTCCTTGCCGACGTCGATCAACCGGATGTCCACCTGGACCGAGGCCTCGATGATCGAACGGTTGGGGTAACCGACCAGTACCCAAAAAGCGTCGATTTTACCATCCTTGAACGCGCTGGCCGCGGCGGAATAGCCCAGGAATGTCGGTTTGAAAACGTCCCAGACATCGATGTGCCGGAAGAAACGTTCGGCACTCGCGGCGGCACCGGAACCCGCGTTACCGACGGCCACTCGCTTGCCGACCAGGTCCTTGGCGCTCTGCAGCGGGCTGTCGGCCCGCACGACCAGCTGCACCGGTGCTCCGTACAGGAAGCCCATGGCGCGCAGACCATCGTATTTCTTGCCGTCCTTGGGTAGCTTGCCTTTCCAGCCCAGGGCCGCGTCCACGGCGTAGCAGAGGCCGAATTGCGACTCTCCTTTGCTGACCCGCTTGACGTTCTCCACGGAACCGCCCGAACCGACGGCGCTCATCTTGATGTTCTTCTCCGCCTTGGGGATGTAGACCGCCATGGCGTTGGCAAAGGTGTTGAAGGTACCGCCGGTGGGGCCACCGCCGACCTTGGCCCGGTACTTCGCAGCCTCGACAGCCGTCGGTAGCGTACCAAGACCGACGATCACGGCACCAACCGCCGTGGCAACAAGCAGCTTCTTCATGAACGATCCCCTTACTCCACGGCCGCTCGAGGTCAACCGGGTCCGTGGTGCGCCGCTGTCGGTCCGATTCTTGACGCCGAGAGTGAGTTTGCCTACCGACTTTAGATCATCCCGGTACGGGGTGTCAACGCACGCTCTCGCCACAGAAAGGCATTTGAAGCGAGTTCTCAGACCGGTCGGATCAGGCAAAGTCCCGCACGATCACCGCTGTCGATCCCGTTAGGATAGCGTATACTCCCAGGGTCAATGAGCCAAGCCTGGTCGCCGGTTCGCGGACCAACCGGGCCCACCAGCGTCGTTCACTTGGAGCTGTCGCCATGGGTGAGCGTGCCATCCTCCACGTCGACATGGATGCATTCTACGCTGCGGTCGAGGTACTCGACGATCCTACCTTGCGCGGTAAACCGGTGATCGTCGGCGGGACGCCGCAATCGCGCGGGGTGGTCGCGGCCGCCAGTTACGAAGCGCGCCGCTTCGGTGTGCACAGTGCGTTGCCGGCCGTGCGCGCGGTCAAGCTCTGTCCGCACGGCGTGTTCCTGCCGCCGCGGATGAAGCGCTACACCGAGATCTCCCGGGCCATCCAAAGTGTTTTCAAGGAGTACACCCCGCTCGTCGAACCGATCTCACTCGATGAAGCGTTCCTCGACGTGACCGGTAGCCGACGGTTGTTCGGCCCTGCCCAGACCATCGGGCGCCTGATCAAATCGCGAATCCAAGCCGAGATCGGGCTGACGGCGTCGGTCGGTGTTGCGCCGAACAAGTTCCTCGCCAAGCTGGCGAGCGATCTGGAAAAACCCGATGGATTCGTGGTGATTCGCCGCGGCGGTGCGGCCGCGTTGCTGGCCAGTCTGCCGGTGGCGCGGCTGTGGGGCGTGGGCGAGGTTACCGGTGGTGAACTGAACCGGCTCGGTATCACCAAGATAAGCGATCTGCTCGCCTACCCGCACGACCTGCTCGTGGCCCGACTCGGCGACCACGCCGAACATCTGCTGGCGCTAGCGGTCGGGCACGACGAGCGCCCGGTCGTCCCGGGACAGGCGGCGAAATCCATTGGCCACGAAGTGACATTCGCCACCGATGTGGCCGACGCAACGGAATTACGCGAAGTGTTGGATCGTTTGAGCGAGAAGGTCGGTCGTCGTCTACGCCGGTCCGGATTGCTGGCTAGCACGGTCTGCATCAAAGCTCGCTATCGGGATTTCACCACCCGGACCCGAGCGGTCACCTTGCCCCAACCCACCGACGCGACACCGCAGATCCGCGCCGCCGCCCGCGAGTTGCTCGAGCGCCGGCTCGGCCGTCGCGGCCGGCGGTTGCGTCTGTTGGGCGTTACGGTCGCCAATCTAACGCAACCGGGCCACGGCCAGGGGTGTCTCTTCGGTGATCCCTCGAACGAGCACGATCGATGCATCGACTCCGTACTCGACGCGGTCGACAATCGTTTCGCCGGCAAGATCCGGCGTGGTGCGGCCTCACGCCGCCGCCGCGATCCGCAGTAAGATTTATTTCGTACGAGTTATCGCGAAGTACGGTTCGCGCTACGGAAACGACTTGCCGCTCGTCGCTGCAACGATTATTGATGGTCCGGTCACCAACGCCAAGCAGAGGAGACTTCTTTGGGTAATCTCATGAGCGGTTTTTTTGTTGGCCTACTGGTGGCTCTGATCGTGCTGTTGACCTGGCGATTCGCCCGTCGCGGCCGTCGGGGCCGTACCGGCCAAGTGGCCAGCGACGTGACCTTCGAGAGCTTCATCACCAGTATGCGGGCCGTCGGGGAGCTGAGTGTATTTCGGGTGATGACCAAGGAGGTCTTGACCGCCAGCGACCACTGGTTCGGCGAATTCGGCAAGAAATACCTCAACTGGTTACTGTCGGAGCAGCGGATCACTTTGATCATCGAGTTCGACGTCGATTTCCGCTACGACCTGACCGATCCGGCGTTCAAGGTCGATCGCCGCAGTGAACACGACGTGCGCATGATCTTGCCTCCCTGCCGCTACGAAGTATTGATCCGCGACATGCGGATCCACAGCGAAGACAAGAGCGAGCTGTTGCCGTGGTTGATGCCGGATCTGCTCGGGCGTTTCTTCACCGGCGGTTTCAGCGTCGAGGCGAAGAACAAGCTGATCGCCGAGACACGGCAGGAGGCGAGCCGCTTCGCCGGCAAGCTGGTGACTAAGGCCAACAGCGAGGCGCAAGCTTCGGCCGTCCGTACCTTGACGATGCTCGCCCAGGGGCTCGGGGCGTGGCACGTCGATTTCACGTTCCAGGAGGCGGCCGAGTTCCAGGCACGCGTGGATACAACGGTGCTGGAGAAAATGCTGCCACCGGTCAACGGCCAACGGGAAAACGCATCGTGAGGCAGGCGAGCGCCACGGTAGCAGCACGTGCGGTCGTACCGGAGGCGATGGTATGCGGCGTACGGTGATCGGCGTGATGGGCGGATCGGTGGCCGACGAAGCCACCGCGGCGCAAGCCTACGAGCTGGGCCGGCTCATCGCCGAACAAGGTTGGGTACTGCTCAATGGTGGCCGGCCTACCGGAGTGATGGCCGCGTCGGCCCAGGGTGCCCGAGATGCTGACGGTCTGACCATCGGTGTCCTGTACGACGACGACCGCGACGGTGCGGCGGAGGGCATCGACATCGTGATCCCAACCGGGATGGGGGCGGCGCGCAACATCATCAACGTGTTGGCCAGTGATGTGGTGGTCGCCTGCCGTGGCTCGGGTGGTACGTTGAGCGAGATCGCCCTCGCCCTGCGCTTCGGTCGCTCGGTGGTGCTGCTCGACTTCGATCCTGGCGCCGCGTTCCTCGACGCCGCCGGCCAAGGCCGCTGGTACCTCGTGCCGACCGCCGCGACCGCGGTAGCCACCGTCGCAAGGCTGTTGCCAAAGACCCCCGGTTAGAACTCGTTCTAAACACCTTACGCTGTACCTTCGAAAATGCGGCTCTCCGTTTTACCGTGAGATGTGCCTTAGTGCCCGGTACAGCAGCCCATGATCTCAGCTAGCCAGTCAGCAGGCTCTCTGTTACCCTGACTAGACGGGGATTCCCCTTTACACCATATCGACTTGCACGCCGGTTGGAGCCGGCGTTGCCGATACTGTCCGACCCTGACCGAGGTACCTCATGTGTGGAATCGTCGGTGCTGTGGCCCTCGCCGGTCCGCTCGTGTTGCCGGAGCAGGCGGCCGAGCGGATGATCGGTCTTTTGCGGCACCGCGGGCCGGATGAGTTCGGAGCTTGGCGGGACGAAACCGCATTTCTCGGCCAGGCTCGTCTGAGCATCATCGACCTGCAGAGTGGCCAGCAGCCGCTGGGCAACGAAGACGGTAGCATCTGGATCGTGTTCAACGGCGAGGTCTTCAACTACCCGGAACTGACCACCGAGTTGACCGGTCGTGGCCACATCTTCGCCACCCGTTCAGATACCGAGGCGATCGTCCACGCCTACGAGGAGTGGGGCCCCGACTGCGTCGATCACTTCAACGGCCAGTTCGCCCTCGCGATCTGGGATGCGCGGCGGCGACGGCTCTTTCTCGCGCGCGACCGCTTCGGCATCCGTCCCCTGTTCGTCACCGAACACGATGGGCTACTGCTTTTTGCTTCGGAAGTGAAGGCGTTGCTCGGCTGGCCAGGGCTGCGTCTGGATGTCGACCCCGAGGCTGTGGCCGAGGTTTTCACCTACTGGGTCAACGTGCCGCCGGCGACCCCTTTCACCGGCGTGGCGCAGCTGCCGCCGGGCTACGTCGCTCTGCTCGATACCGCTGAATCGACCGTAACGCCACCCGCGGTACCATCCAGTCTGGCCCATGCGTCGTGGCCCGCTCGTCTGCGCCCGCATCGTTACTGGCACCCCACTTTCTTGCCCGAGGCCGAAGACCGACGTTTCGTTTCGGCCGGCGAGCGGAAACAGATCGCTGATCGGGTGCGTGAGCGGCTTGTGGACGCGGCGGTGATCCGCCTGCGTGCTGACGTGCCGGTTGGCGCGTATCTGTCCGGCGGTCTCGATTCATCGGCGACGGCGGCGCTGATCCGTCGCTACACCGACCACCAACTGAAGACCTTCTCGGTCGGTTTCACCGATCCAGCCTACGACGAGACCGACTGGCAGCTGGCCATGGCCGCCCACATCGGTACCGAGCACCGGACCGTGACCGTAAC
>JAUVBS010000377.1 GCA_030591105.1 bacterium
GCTCGGGGGGGCGGGGCGCGCCCCCCGCCAACACCCGCTGGTTGTTTTTTGGTTCTGGTTTGCCTCCCCCGGCCTTTTTAATTTATTTGGCGGGCCCGATACTTGGTGTCGGGGCCCGACTCGGACTTAGCGAGGTGACCGATGGACTGTCCCTGTGGATCCGGTGCTGCTTACGCCGCTTGCTGTGAACCGTTAATCACGGGCGAGCGCGATGCGGAGACTGCCGAGGCTCTCATGCGTGCCCGGTACACCGCCTATGCCAGGGCTGATATGGAGTTCCTGCTCGCGAGCTTGCACCCCGATTACCGCGATGAGCACGATCCCGACCAGATCCGCGTCTGGGCCGAGGAGTCGAAGTGGCACGGACTGGAGATCCTCGCCACCGAGGCCGGCGGTCCGACTGACGAGACTGGAAATGTCGAATTCGTCGCCGAGTATACCTACGACGGCGAGCACAACCATCACCACGAGCGGGCCGTCTTTTCCCGGCACGAAGGACGTTGGTACTTCGTCGAAGGCGACCCGGTGAAGGGTCGCCCCTATGTGCGCGATTTACCCAAGGTCGGCCGTAACGATCCGTGTCCTTGCGGTAGCGGGCGCAAGTACAAACGCTGCTGTGGTTCCTGACCGCGGCACACCGCCGGCTCGAAGAGCGGCACAACGAAACGGCGCGGCATGAAGGTATCGGCAGCCATTATCACGCACGAGGCAGCTGCTGCGCTCGAGCGTTGCCTCGCCTCGCTGACGTTTGCCGATGAGATCGTCGTACTCGTGCACGCCGACGACGCCAAAACCGCGGAGATCTGTGCCCGGTACGGTGCCACGCTGCACCGGCGAGAGTGGCTCGGTTTCGGGCCGATGAAGCGCCAGGCGGCCTTGCTCTGCCGCAACGATTGGGTGCTGAGCATCGACTCGGACGAGGAGGTGACGGCTGAGTTGCGCGCTGCGATCGTCAACCTTGCCGACGACCGGCAGGAGGCGGCGTTCGGGGTCAACCGGCTGAGCCGTTTCCTCGGTCGCTGGATCCATCACTGCGGCTGGCATCCCGAGTACGTGGTACGACTGTTCGACCGGCGACGCGCGGCGTTCAACGATCGGTCCGTTCACGAGGAGATCGAGACCGCAGGGAGTGTGGGCCGTCTCGACGGCATCCTGAACCACTACACCTACGACACGATGGAGCAGTACATCGAGAAGCTCAACCGCTACACGACTCTCTCCGCGGAGGATCTATTCGCGGCGGGCAAGCGGGCGCATCTGGCCGAGGCGGTCGTACGATCGCAGGCGGCCTTCTGGCGGATGTGGCTGCTCAAGAGCGGTTGGCGCGACGGTTGGCCCGGCACGGTGCTCTGCCTCAGTTCTGCGTTCTACGTTCTGAGCAAGTACACCAAGCTCTGGCGGATGGGGCAGCGGTGAAGGTCCTGGTCGCGCGCACCGACCGGCTTGGTGATGTGGTGCTGTCGCTACCGGTCTTCGAGTTCATCAAGCGCGCCCGCCCGGACTGGCAGCTGCACGCCTTGGTGACACCTGGGGCGATGCCGCTGGTCGAGAATGATCCTCACGTCGACGCCATCTGGAGTAGCGACGGTCTGCCCGATGACCGGCTTGCTGCCGGGCTGGCTACCGAGCGATTCGATGCTGTCCTGCTCTTGCTCTATCGCCGGGAACTGGCCGCGCTGATGCGGCGTATCGGGATTCGCCGGCGGATCGGACCGTTATCGAAATGGTCGAGCTGGTTGCTGTTGAATCGCGGCGTGTGGCAGGGACGCTCGCGCCTCAAACTCCACGAGTGGGAGTACAATCTGCGTCTCGCCGAGAAACTGATCGGCCGCGGTACACCGTACCCCGAGCCGCGCATCCATCTCGCGGAAATCCAACGCGAGATAGGACGTGAGTTTCGACGGCAAGAGGCGCCCGGCGTCGGTACTGTCGTGTTCGTTCATCCCGGTTCAGGTGGTTCCGCTCTGGACTGGGAACCGATCCGTTTCGCCGCCGTTGCCAACGCTCTGGCCGCCGATCCAGGTGTGCGGGTCTTCGTGACCGGTAGCCATCACGACCGGCTACTCATCGATCTGGTGGCGCCGGAGTTGCTGCCGGAGGTTACCGTGATCGCCGAGCGTTATCAGCTGCGGGAGTTTTTGGGCGTTCTGACCGCCGGCGACGTGTTGATCGGTCCGAGCACCGGACCGTTGCACATGGCGGCGGCGCTCGGGTGCGCGACAGTCGGACTCTTCCCGCCCGTGGCGACCATGAGTGCGCAGCGTTGGGGTAGCCGCGGCCCGTACAGCCGGTCGCTCGAGCCCGATGTCAGTTGCCCTGCGCGGCGGTATTGTACCGAAGAGCGCTGCCTCTTGTTCAATTGCATGCAGGGTATTTGCGTATCGGACGTGGTGGCCGCCGCCCGGCAAGTGATCCGCCAGCGCGCAGCCGCGGCCACTGCCGGCACCGACACTACCGAGCCGGACGCCGCCCACCCGGCCTGAAGGAGTAACGATGAACGAGATGCTCAACGAGATGCTCAACGAGATGTCCAACGCTGCTTGTCGGCGTATTAGTGGCCGCCGCCACGGCCCGCTACTGGGTTGGGTCGCCATGCTGCTGTTGTTTGGCATCGGCGGTTTTCCCCCTGCCGTCCCGGCCCAAGACGATTCGCAAGATGCGACAGACACACCGGCCGCGGCCACGGAACAGACGACTGCCGATTCGCTGGACACAGTGGTCCCGCCCGCTGTCGCTGATTCGTCGGGCACCGTTGTGCCGCCCGTTGCTGTCGACCCGCTGGACGAAATACGCACGTACCTATCGGTAGCGAAAAAGAATGGTGCGAAGCGCCACCTCCCGAGCGCGTACCGGCAACTGGACGATATGATCAAAC
>JAUVBS010000097.1 GCA_030591105.1 bacterium
GTCGTAGCCGCCGCCGGCCTCACCGGCGAGCAGACGTGCGATGCGCCGGCGGTACTTGGCCTCTGCCTCGTCACAGATCGGTACCCCGTCGGTGAAACCTAAACGGTGGGCGAAGCGGGTGGCACCGTCGCCGACGAGCAGGCGATGGGGAGTCTCCAACACAGCGGCGGCCACCAGGATCGGATTACCGACCCGCTCGATGGCTGCCACCGCGGCGAACTCGCCGTCCGAACGCATCACCGCCGCGTCCATCTGGATGGTCACACCGTCGAGACGAATATTGGCACCGGTGCCGGCGTTCAGCAGCGGTTGGTTTTCGAGGGCCACCACGGCCGCGATGGTCATGGCCAGGGCGGCGCCGTTTGGTTCGGCCTGTTCCGAACCGACGCGCGCGGCGTCCTCGCAAAGCGGGCTCCAGTCCGGAGGCGATCCGACACCACCATGGGTAACCAACACCGCTCCGGTCTGCCGTCGGGCGCCGGCCAAGGTCGGCAGATCGGTCCCGTGCACGTCGGTTGGTTGCCGGCCGCTCTGGTGAAGGTCGCTTGGCCCCGCATCCGCTCGTTGGGTTTCTGCGGGCTGATGTTCGTCGATCTGTTCGCCGCATCCGGCGGCGGTCACTGCCACAACGATCATCACGATCGCCGCGCTGGTCTGGTGTGGGATCCGGTTTGGGATCCGGTGCCGAATTCGCATACCTGACCTCTCGGTTACGTCACCACACGAAAAATCCCAGGACCGCGTTGAAGGTCCCGGAGACCGCGGTCAAATCCTCGCGAGGCGGCAGCCAGGCGCCCTCGGCCTCCAGGGTCAGGGTGATGGCGCTAGTGAGGAAGAAGCGATAACCCACGCCGGCGGCGATGCCCACGGCGTCGACATCGTCGTGCACCGCGATGACGCGTCGCGGCTCTGCAGGGCCGGTCAGGTCGGCAACGCCGAGGGTTGTTTTCAGACGGCCGAAGGCGAACTCCAGCCTGGCGAACGGTCCGCCGGAGTACCAGGCGACGCCCACGGTGAGCAGGCGCAGGTCGATCTGTTTGTACGTACCGCCGTCCTCGTCCCAGGATTGGTAACTGGCCTCGATCGCCCACTGGGGGTCGAGGTGGTAACCCAGCCGCAACAAACCGTTGTTGAAGCCGTGGCCCGAGGCCTCGTAAGTGCCGTCGGGACGATCCAGCTTCACGTCCGTCCGGCTGTAGCCGAGACCCGCGGCCAGGAAGAGCCGGGCGCGGTGTTCGGCGCTGGTATCGGTGCCTCCGGTTGTGTCGGCCTGTGCTGTGGCGCCGGCGGCAGGAGTGGCCAGAGTCAGCGTCAGGATCAGAAACAGGATCGACGCCACGGCCGACACCGCGGCGTCCGTCGCTGAGTCGATCTCTGAGAACGGGGGTCGGCAGAGGAAATGGGCGCGGTTCATCGATGCTCCTTCGCTAACATCGTCATCGTTCCTATCGCGTCGTCACCGAATATGAGCGTGGCGGTTAGAACTGCTCACGACCAGCCAATCCGCAGCAACAGTAAGATCCCGATGGCTCCGAGTAAAAGGCTGACCAGCGTGCGAAAGGTGTCGTCGCTCAGTCTCACGTGGATACGGTGGCCGATCCAGATACCCAGCAGCACCGCCGGTAGGGTCAACAAGCTCGACCACAGACGCGGTATGGTCACGAGTCCGGCGATGAAATATGCGGGCACCCGGATGACGGTCTTCAGCAGGAAAATTGTCATCAGGTTGCCGCGGAACGCTGTCTTGTTCAGACCGCCGAGATGGTAGTAGATGATCAGCGGCGGCCCGCCAGTGCCGAACAGGCCGGTCAGCAGACCCGAGAGGACCCCCACCGGTGGGCCGCTCCAGAGAGGCCAGCGAATCGGTCGGCGGCCGGGTAGGGCGAGGAAGGCGGCGCCCGCCGCCACCAAGAAACCGCCGAGCAGGGCCAGTACGAGGGTGGACTCGCCGTGCTTGAGTAAGGCGGCGCCCAGCGGAATCCCGATCACGATCCCCACGCCAAGGCTCGCTATGCCACGCCATCGTACCGTACGCCACGAGCTGGCGACCACACTGCCCTCGGCCGGCAGATTCAAGAACAGTAACAGGACGACCACGTCCTTCAGCTCGGGAAAGAGCAGCGCGAGGGTGCCCACGGCGATCAGCCCGGAACCGAAACCGAAAGTCACGTAAACGATCTGAGCGATGCAGAGGACTACGCAGGTCGCGGCGAACTGCAGCGGCGAGGTGAAGATAGTCGGCGGCATGGGCAGATCCTCGCACAACGGCCTAGTCGGTCACGGCGATTCGGGCGGCGGCGGGGGTACGGTCACGGCACCGGCCGGGTCGGCCAGATTGGGCGGTCCGCGGTCGGGTTCGCCGGTCGGCTCCTCTGCTGGTGGCGACTCGGCCGCCAGCGTCAGCAGCATGTAGGTCTGGCAACGGCCGATGATCTCCTCGACGTAGGCCACCGTCTTCTCTCCCCGCAAAAAACCGTACCGTGTCCGGCCGTACCAGCGTCGTTGCATCAGCCGCTTGACCATCTCGTCGATCGATCCGTGCCAGCGGTTCGGGTCACGTCCTAATTCCATCCCCATCCGCCGCGCGTCGGTCATGTGCCCGGCACCCGCGTGGTAGGTCGCGAGGGAAAACCGCCAGCGTTCGAGGGAATCGAGGTACGCGTAGCTATTGTGAATCTGCTTCAGTAGCCGCAATCCGGACCGCAGGTTGGGCGCCGGCATGAACAGACTGTCGACCTGCGCGCCGGCGAATTGGGGCATCACCTGCATCAGACCTCTGGCGCCGGCCTTGCTCAAGGCCCGGGGGTAGAAGCGTGACTCCTGGTAGATCAACGCTGCTACCATGCGCCAGTCGAGGCCGGCGGCAGCGGACTGGCGCTGGATCAGCTCATCGTATTCTGAAATGCGGCCGCTCTTGTCCGGTCGGTCATCGACTTGCTGGAAATCCTTGATCGTCTCGGCGTTCTCGTAATAACGGTCGTAGAGGACTCCGTAAATATGGCTGCGGCGGGTCAGGCCGCTGGAGGTCACCCACAGGTTGCGCTTCAGGTAATCGTTGAGCGAGGCACGCAACTCGGGGCAGTTCTGCCGCACCATCCAGACCACCGGTCGCCGCTCGCTCAGCCGAGCGCCGATACGGATCCCCGACAGATAGGTCATCGCCGCCCGGACATTAACGTCGTCGGCGACGGTGGCCTCGATTTCGCCGCGGTCGACCATTGCCAGCAGTTCTTCTTCCTCGACCAAGGGGCGGGCGGTGTTGATGAATAGATTCAGGTTGGGCTGCTGCTTGAGTTCTCGTAACTCAGCGCGGACGGGACTGTGATCCGTGATGGTGATGGTCAGTCCGGAGAGTGCCGCGATGGTGTCAGGCCGCAGGTCGTCCACGGGTAAGACCACGACTTTGTCGACGAAGTTGTAGGGGCGCGTGGCCGCCGCCCAGAGATCGGTCTGTTCGCTGCGAGTCAAGCCGGCGCAGATCACATCGCCGCGTCCGGTGTTGAGCAAGGAGATCAGATCCTCGCCCGGCGCGGGGATCACAACCTCGATCGCCAAGCCGAGGCTACGGGCGTAGCGTGCGAACAGTTCGAAGTCGAATCCCGCTTGCCCCCCCTTGTGGATGAAGTAACTGCTCGAATTGTAGCGGGTGATCATGCGGATCACACCCGAGTCGGTGATCTGCGCGAGGTCGCTTTCGATCTGGGGGTGGGGCACCGCCGGGGTGTGGTCGCGAGGGGCGCCGTAATCGGAGGTGTGGTCGACGTGTTCGCAGCCGACGAGTCCAGCGAGCCCAGCGAGCCCGGCGAGCAGGAACGTTCCGGCGAGCAGCGTCACCAACGCTCGCCGGACCGGGGCGATCAATACCGCCGCCACCGCCTGTCCGGGGGGTAGAGACGCGTCGGGGCGCGACTGGCCACCGGCAACCCGTCGGTACGAGCCGGCAGTAGGTCCACCCGCGGACGCAGAGCGCCTCTGGTACGATGTAGCGACCGTCATGACTTGATATCCTAAGCTAACTTGTCGCCCTGTCAACGAGTTGGTACCTATGGCCGCGAGGCGGTAACTGGCAACCGCGCCGCGCTATCGCCCTTTCGTTTCCTCAGAATCGATGGGTTTTACCAGATCGAGGCTGCTTTTTCGCCCAAAATTTGTTAGAATTGAAAGATACGATACGAATCTCGTACACGGTGTCCGATAGGGACACCGCCCGAGACCGACGATTCTAACCCGGAAGCTGTACCCGAACCGCGCTCGGTCCGGGTTCTCCTCGCCCCAGGGAGTAATTGCATGAACCGATGGATTAAAATTCTAGTGCTGGTCGGCGCGTTACTGATTACCGGCCAGGCAGTTGCCGACGAGCAAGATGGCGGCCAATGGTTTCTCACGCGCGTCGCCGAAGCGATGGCCAGCGGCGAGATCACCCAGGAGGAGGGCCTGCTGCTGAAGTTCCAGTACGTGTTCGATCAGCAGCGGTTGCCCGCCGAGTTTCGCCCCGCCCAGTTCACACCTCTGAAGTGCGGCACGCCGTTTGTCGTGGAGTTCGCGGCCTCGCGCGGCGGGCTCTCCAGCGCCACGGTCGAGGCCATCGAGGGCTACCTCGCCGGCCCCGCGGGGGACCAGTCGCGGGCCATCTACATCAGTCCCAGCGGACACTTTCGGCTGACCTACTATACCTCTGGCGGCGACGCAGTGCCCCCGGCCGATGTCGATCCGCCCAACGGAGTCCCGGATTTCGTCGAGCACTGCGCGAGTTACCTCGACTTCAGCTGGCAGACCGAGGTGGACGAGATGTTGTTCGCCCAGCCGCCCGACGTCAGCGGTTACTACCAGATTGCTTTCCAGGACATGGGAGCGTACGGCTTTACCAGCCTCGCGAGCGGTGCCGGTGCGACCCGGATCACGCTGCACAACGATTTCATCGGTTTCCCGCCCAACGATGATCCGGACGGCAATCAACTGGGCGCGGCGAAGGTGACCTGTGCCCACGAGTTCAAGCACGCCACCCAGTACGTGAACAGTTACTGGAGCGAAGGGGGCTGGGTCGAGGTGGACGCGACCTGGGCCGAGGAAGCGGTCTATCCCCTGACCAACGACTACCACAACTACCTGCCCGGTGATAGTCCGGTCAAAAAGCCATACATACCGTTGGCTACCGCCACGAACAACAATTACGGCACCGGCAGCTACGAGGACTGTGTCTGGCAGATCTGGATGAGTGAGACTTACGGTTGGGAGATCATCAGCGATCTCTGGTCCCACCGTCGCACGCACCAGAGTCAGTGGATGATGTACTCGTACCGCGACGTCTTGCTGGACTACGGCATCGACTTCGTCGCGTCTTGGCTCGTTTTCACTGGCTGGAACATGCCTAATGGCTACCGTGCCATATCCGACGTGGGCTATGCCGACGCGCCAGACTTTCCATACGGAGATCTGGCCACCACTCCGATCACCCAGTACCCCAACGGCTACAACGGTACGGTGGATCACCTTGCTGCCAATCAAATCCTCTGTATGGGCTTCGGTGACAGTAGCCAGCGGCTGCACGTCGAGTTCAACGGTCACGACACCACCGACATCATCTTCAATGTCGTGGTCAAGCGGGACGACGGCACTGGTTACGTCGAAGCCGTACCGCTGGACGCCAACAACGACATGGTCTGGACGGTTAGCGAACCGGTCGGTGGGTTGAGTTACATCGGTCTCGTCGTGGGTAACGCCGAGTACACCTCCAGTGACAACAATCGTCCGTATACCGTCGAAGTCAGCCTGACCGACGTCAATGCGGTCGGAGATACCCCGTTGCCGTTCGTCATGACCGGGAACTATCCCAATCCGTTCAATCCGGCGACGACCATCGCCTTCAGCCTTTCGGCAACCGCGATGGCCGACCTCGAGGTCTTCGATCTCCAGGGACGCCTGGTACGGACCCTCTGGCACGGAGAACTCGCCGCCGGCGCCCACGAACTACGGTGGGACGGCCGTGACGACGCGGGCTTTACTGTGGCTGCGGGGACCTATCTGGCTCGGATGACCAGCGCGCAGCATAGCGCCACGATCAAGATGGTGCTGGCAAAGTAACGCTGTCCGTGCCCAAACCGGGGGACCGACCAACGGTTCCCCGGTTTCTGTTTCGACACGTGACACGACCGAGCGATTGCGGTAGCGTAGCAACGACCATGAACGACGTGAGGGTCTTCCGGGGCCATCTGGTGGCCGACCTCGTTCTGCCGCATGCCCGCAGCCTCAAGGATCGGCGCAAGCCTTTACAGGCGCTTGTCCAGCGCCTGCGCAACCAGGGTCTCGCGGTGGCACAGGTGGGCCCGCCTGATCTTATCCAGCGTGCGTATCTGGCGATCGCTGCCGTATCCGGAGACGAAGGGCAGTTGCAGGCGCTACTCGATGGTGCCGAACGGATCATCTTCGCTTCGGGTTTCGAGGTCGCCGATCTGCGTCGCGACGTGACCAGCGACCATTTCCGTACACCTTAGTCCGGATTATTCAGGAATGATCCCGGCTATTGTCCGGACCGTCTGTCACCGATTCCCCGCCGAAAGTGCAACCGACCGGTTATGCGCGTGATCGATCTCAGCCACACCATCGTTTCCGGTATGGAGCAGTACCCCGGAGACGACCAGCCGTTGCGTCTGCTGAGGCGGACCGAACACGGACCGGCGAACCACATGTCGTCCTCTCTCGAGTTCGGTTGCCACGTCGGGACCCACATCGACACACCGTTACATTTCCGCGCCGGCGAGCCGGGTCTCGACGCGCTGCCGCTGGACGCCTGCTGGGGGCGGGCCCGGGTGGTCGACACCCCCGCTGGCCAGCGGCCCGGGGCGTTGTCGGCCGGCTCGCTAGACACGCTGGATCTGAAGAATCTCGACTTTCTGCTCTTTCGCACCGGCTGGGAGCGGCACTGGGGTACGCCGCGCTACTATCAAGAGTGGCCGTACCTCGCTGCTGAGCTGGCTAGTGTGGTGGCCAAGGCCGGGTTGAAGGGCGTCGGTCTGGACAGCCCGAGTCTCGATGCGCTCGGTGGGTACGAGGCCCACGATCTCTGTGCCGCGGCGGGAATGATCAACATCGAGAACCTGGCCAATCTTACTGCGTTACCCGACGAGCCCTTTACACTACTGGTATTACCGTTGAAACTGGCCGGCTGTGAGGCTTCGCCGGTCCGGGCGGCGGCATTGATCTAGCCGGGATTCGGAAGATATGAACGAACTACTAACACTACTAA
>JAUVBS010000381.1 GCA_030591105.1 bacterium
GAACCGTCCCGACACTGCTGACGACGCGGGGCCGAACCAGGTTCTCCACCGCGCTGCCCTGCGCAGCGGGAGCGTCCTGGGGACGCTCGTGAAAGAGGTCGTTGTCCTCCGACCCAGCCTGGACCGTAACCCCCGAACTACAGCCGCCGGCCAACAGCAGTGAACCAACAGCCAACGCAGCCAGGCAGCAGACCGTCACATCGCTGCCCACCACGCGGCGGCGCCGGGTACCGGATGAAGTTCCCAAGCGCATCTCAGACTCCGATCTGGCCCAACAGCTTTAGATGCTCTTCGTAAGGAATCGCCGGCCAGCTCTCGGCGCTGACCGCACCTTCCTTGCGCGAGATGAGGCTGATCTTGTAGGCCGTCATGTCGTCGCGCGCCTCGTAAATGTCCATGAAGTCGTACGGACCGAGTAGCGAATAATGAGCCAGCCACTTCACATCGGGACAAGCCTTACTCACCTTCTGCAGCCAATCCTTCCCTTTGCTGCTGCGGTCCTGGGCGTCCTGCATACTACCGGGCGCGAGCTTGGTCATCAGTACGTAGATGGGCATGGAGCACCTCCCGATCGAGCGGCCAACCCGCCCCACGGCGGGCACCGGAACACGATACCGACGGCAGGCCGTCAGCTACCACGACTTACATTCTTCAGGCTAGCACAACTGGCCGGCACCGCCAAATTATCAGTACGCTGTGCTGCATGCCGGTCCAACGGTGAGCCTCGCCAGAACCGTCTGCGCCGGGGCGAGGCGCAACCACCGCGGTGAAGCACGACTACCACTGCGAAGCGTAACCGCCGCGGCGCCGCTACGCCTTGCGGGCCAGTAGCAGACCGCTGGCCGGAGGCAATTCGCGCCGCTCGATGCCGGTACCGTTGTGGCTGCGGATGATCGCCTCGATCTCGCTCCAGGTGTACGACATGCCTTCGTCGGTTCCGATCAACATGTTGACGGCGAAGAGAGCTGCCCAGGCGGGTTCAGCACGCGAATCCGCCAGGAAAAAGTCCTTGATCACCAGCAGCCCACCCGGCTTGAGCGCGGCCATCGCTTTGCCGAGCAGACGCCCGGTCGCTGCCAGCGAGAGGCTATGGATGATATTGGAAACAAAAACGCAGTCGAAGCCGTCACCGAGGTCGCCGTCCGGTCCGTCGGTGAGATAGTCACCGGGCTGTGTCGTAATGCGATCCGATAGACCGGCCGCGGCGATCTCTTCTACGGCGATCGGCACCACTTCCGGCAGATCGAAGACCACACAGTGTAACCGCGGAAAATGCCGGCACAGGACGATCGAACTGGCGCCGGGGCCGCCGCCCAGATCGAGCAGCCGGCGGCAACTGGACAAGTCGACCTGCGCGGCGACCGTCTCGGTCGACCGCCGCGCAATGTCGCGCATGCCGCAAATGAAGGCGCGTAGCTGCTCCGGCGAGCGACCGCTTTCCGGCCGTGGCACCGGTTTCCCACTACGCACGACCTCGGCCAACTGGATCCAGCGCCCCAGCAGGTGGTAGTGATGCTCCATGATGCTCGCGACCGATTCGTCGCCGTCAGGGAGGAGGTATGGGGCGTACTCCGGGTGCAAAGCGAAGCGGCCATCCTCCCGTTGAAGCAACAGATCTTCGGCCACCAACGCGAGCAAAACGATCTCGACCGCGCGGGTGGCGAGCGCCAGCTCGCCCGCCACCTCGGCAGCCGAGCGCGGCCGATCCTTGAGCGCGGCGAACAGACCGAGATGACCGGCCGTCAACAAGACGACCGGCATCCAGTAACCACCCTTCAACTCCTCGATTCTCGTACGCGGATCCATCGTTCGCTCCTTAGTGGGCGCTTCAGTGGGCGCTTCAGTGGGCTCCTCAGAGCGCTCCTCAGTGAGCTCTTTAGTGGGGTCCTAGTGGGCCGCCAGCTTGATCACGCCGAACGCCGCGCCTTGCGGGTCCTTGAGCACCGCGAAACGCCCGACCTCCGGAATGTCCATGGGCCCAGCGAGCACGTCGGCGCCCAGATCGCGGGCCTGCGCCATGATCGCATCGCAATCGTCCACGGCGAAATAGACCAACCAGTGCGGCGGCACCTCGCCCCATTCGGGTTGGATCGCCATCATACCGCCGGCGCCGCGCTCGCCCATCATGAAGCTCGTGTACGCCATGCCGCCCATGTCTTCGGTCTTCGGCTCCCAACCGAATACCTTGGCGTAAAAGGCGCCGGCTGCCTCGGTGTCATTGGTCGCCAGCTCGTTCCAGCAGAACGACCCCGGGTCGTCCTTGATCTGGGCACCGAAGTGTTTCTTCGGTTGCCAGATCGAGATGACCGCCCCGGTCGGATCCTGAAAAATCGCCAGCCGACCGATGTCCATCACATCCATCGGCTCGCGGATGATCCGCGCACCGTTCTGTTGGGCCAGCGCGGCGGTGGCGTCGGCATCGGCCACGGTCACGTAGGAACCCCAGTGCGACGGCACACCCATCTGCTCTTGCTCCGCGGTACGTTGGTACATGGCCCCGGCGTTCTTGCCACTTTTCTGCCACATGGTATAGACCTGGCCCTCGCCAGCCTCATCATCGTGGTGCTCCCACCCCATCAGTTCGCCGTAGAATTTCTTCGCGCCGCCACTGTCGGTGGTCATCAGCTCGACCCAGCAAAACGTACCGGGCGCATGCTCGCTATATTCAGGCATGATCTCTCCCTCTTCTTGGCTCGACCCTCGACCCGACAGCGGCTGTCACCGCGCCGGCCGAATCGAGTATGCCTCTTGTTACATCGATTCACCTGCTGCGGCGTGCCGGAGTTGCGACAAGCCGGAGCCGCGGCGGGCGTCGTTTACTTCTTGCTTCGTGCGGGTCGGAGGTTCACGAC
>JAUVBS010000392.1 GCA_030591105.1 bacterium
GTCTCGTCCGAGCGGGCCAAGGAGATCTTCCGTCACCTGGCGGCCGAGGAGCAAAACCACTACGCGCTCCTGAAGAACACCTATGATTATCTGTCCGAGCCCGAGGCGTGGCACGGTTTCGACGAGAGCCCGATGCTCGACGGCTAGCTGCTCGCCGCTGATATTTGCCAGCCGGCCGCCCTGCCGTGGGGTGGCCGGTTCTTTCTGACGGCCAGCCCACTGGTACCGTACGTGCGACCACGAGGATCGACTGTGACCGAAACCCCCAGCGATACCGCCCCAGACGACCGCAACGCTGCCCGTGCATTTTTCCGCGGTGTGATCGCCCTCTCACCCATGGCTATCGGCGGAAACCTGCCGTACCGGCGGCTCTGCCGTGAGTTCGGTGCCGACCACACTTGCAGCGAGATGATCTTCGCGACGAAACTGTTGCGCGGCGGCGAGAAACCACTCCTGCGTCATCACGCTTCGGAGGCCCATTTCGGCGTCCAGCTCTGCGGGAAAGATCCGGCAAAGCTGAGCGATGCCGCGCAGATTGCCGTCGCAGCGGGCGCGCGGTTTGTCGATCTGAATTTCGGCTGTCCGATCGATGTGGTTGTCCGGCGCGGCGCCGGCGCGGCACTCCTGAAGCGTCCGCGCAAACTCGCCGAGCTCGTGACCGCGGTGCGCGATGCGATCGCGGTACCGCTGTCGGTGAAGATCCGTTCGGGTTATAGCGAGAAGAAGATCAACGCGGTCGAAGTAGCGCTGCTGGCCGAAGCCGCTGGCGCCGACGCGGTCGGCGTGCACGGCCGGACGCGCGCGCAGCGCTACAAGCGCAGCGCAGACTGGGGTATCGTCGATGCGGTCGCTGACGCCTTGACGATCCCGGTGCTTGGCAATGGTGACATCCTGACGCCGTGGGATCTCGCGTTGCGGCGACAGCAGACCGGCGTCGCCTCGTTCCTCATTGCGCGGGGGGCGTTGATCAAGCCGTGGATCTTCACGGAGCTCGCACAGGGACGGGCGATCCAGTACACACCACCGATGCGGTGGCGGATGATGCGCCGCTACTACGATCACGCCACCGAATACCTCGGCGACGACCTGCGGGGTCAGCAGCGGGTTGAGCGATTCTTGCTCTGGCATCTGCAGTTCTGGCACCGCTACCGCCACTACAGTGAAGACGATTTCCAGGCGGTCCAGCCCGCGTCGCTGATGCAGGCGCGCGAAAAGCGTGTGACCGGCACGCCGGACGAGGTGTTGCTCGCGAGCGCGGACGATGCCGACCACACCGAGATCTGGCGCCGGGTTCTCACCCGGGATTATCCCACCGACGATGTTACCGACGACGCTTGAACAGGAAGGTGACATCATTTGATCTTTCGGGGGCCCCCGGGGGGCTTTGCCTGGTGGGGCAAGGAGACGGCTTGGGGCTGTGGGACCTCGGGCCCTTTTTTTCTGCGGGGTAGCGGGGTGGCGATCTTCAGCGGCGAGGCAGCAGGACTTGTCGTCCTGGTTTTTCTTCGGTTTCGCCCACACCAAATAGCGAGGAGCCAGCAATTTCCCATTCGCTTGACACTCGTTTCTCCTTGGCCTAAAGTGAAAATACCTCCGGTAGCGAACTCCGGGGGAGAGCTAGCTGGCCCGATGGTGTTACCGGCGGCATACCGCCGATACCAGCGATCCGGGCCGAGTTTAGCGGCTTGAGGACCAGCGGAAGTCCGGTGAAATTCCGGCGCGGCCCCGCCACTGTGAGCGGAGACGAAAACCGCAGAGTCCGTAGCGCTGAAGCTGCGGGCTGGCCACTGGCCCACCGTCGTGATGGATGTGCGACACTGGGGCTGGGAAGGCGCGGCTAGTAGGTCGACCCGCAAGCCAGGAAACCGGTCCCAGGCCTTGCCACAACCTGCGTGGGCGAGGTTCGGCAGTGGCGTTTCCCTGGTACCACGGGTTTCCCGTTCATAACCATCGGTGCCTTGTTGGCCGTCGGCCGACGTATGCTCGTGTCACGTTGGTTCTGCTGGCGATGGCGACGACAGCCGCCTGCGCCGCGGATGAGGTTGTGGCTGCTGCAACGGGCGAAGCCGTCGAGACCGCCGAGACCGCCGAAGCCGTCGAGACCACCGAAGCCGCCGAGACCGCCGAAGCCGCCGAGACCGCCGAAACTGCGGCTGCCTTCACCAGCAGCCGGCGCGACACGGTTATCGTCACTGCGCCCGGCTCGGCCGACGCGGCCTTCCGGATCGAAAGCGGTCTGGTGACCCGGACGCAGCTCGAAGAGGCCACCGGCGGTGCCGATCTGGCCGAGCTGCTCGCCCGCGTGGCCGGTCTGCAGCTCCGCCGCTTCGGGGGGCTTGGTGCGCCGGCGGTGCCTTCGATACGCGGTTCGTCGCCGGCGCAGGTCCGGCTACTCGTCGACGGTCTGCCGCTGGACGATGCGCAGACCGGGACCTTCGACCTGACATTGCTGCCGATCGAACGGTTCGCCGCGGCAGATGTCTACCGCGGCTTGGTGCCGGCGGAGTTCGGCGGCGTCGGCGGAGCCGGAGCGATCGATCTCATAACCCGCGGTGTACCGCCACGCGGCTACGATCTGCGGCTGTTCACCGGATCGTTCGGTGATCTGGGTGGACGGTTGACCGTCGGTTCGACCGCGGCCGACGGACGCCGCTCACTGCTGGCGACGGTCCACGGCCGCCGCATCGACAACCGTTACTGGTTCACCGATCACAACCAGACCTTCCACGACCCGACGGACGATGTCCGCCGTCAGCGCGAGAACGCCCACTGGCA
>JAUVBS010000427.1 GCA_030591105.1 bacterium
CATCAATATACACTTAATAAATCAAGTGCGGACCCCCCGGGGAGTCTTTGTTTGTTGGGACAAAAATTTATTCCAAGTATGAAATCCCCGGGCTTTGCTGGAGATACCTGACTTGTCGTTATAGTGTGTTGTGGTTATCGAGACTAGGACAGACACATTTTCGAAATCACAACGAACACGTTACCTGACCAAGGTGTTCTGCGCCGTTGGTCTCGCCGTAGCGGCAAGTGCCGGTTGAACATTTTCCTGCACACTGCGTAGTGTGTCCGTTACCGCGAAATGCCCGTGCCGGCCGGAGAGTGCCGTGCCGGGAAAAATTACCAAACCCCGGAGAGTACCGTCATGAAGCGACTGTTGTTCCTACTGCCGATCGTCTGTCTGGCAATCCTGGCCGGATGTAGCTCATCCAGCGACACCGACGAGCAGAGCGCCGCAACTGAGGTCGCTGGCCAATTGCCACCGTTGATCGACCGCGAACTCTTCTTCGGTGATCCGGAGATCTCCGGCTCCAATCTGTCGCCCGACGGCCGCTTCGTCTCCTTTCTCAAACCCTACAACGGCGTGCGTAACATCTGGGTCAAACGGATCGACGAACCGTTTGCCAACGCGAAGCCGATGACCGCCGACGAGCGGCCGGTACCCGGTTATTTCTGGAGCCGCGACGGCAAGTTCCTGCTCTACGTGCAAGACAAGGGTGGCAACGAAAACTACCACGTCTACTCGGTCGATCCGTCGGCGGCACCCGCTACGGACACCGGTGTTCCGGTCGCCACCGATTTGACGCCCATCGAGGGTGTCCGGGCGATCATCTACTCGGTACCGAAGAGTCAGCCAGATGTGATGATCGTCGGTCTGAATGACCGCGACCCGAGCCTGCACGATGTCTACAAGATATCGATCGCCACCGGCGAACGATTGCTCATGCTGCAGAACGACCAGGGGATCGGTGCCTATCAGTTCGATCTCGAGGGGAATCCGC
The DNA here is from genome assembly GCA_030591105.1 of bacterium. Classification (GTDB taxonomy): domain Bacteria; phylum Krumholzibacteriota; class Krumholzibacteriia; order LZORAL124-64-63; family LZORAL124-64-63; genus JAUVBS01. The sequence goes on from JAUVBS010000427.1 coordinate 980, forward strand.
GCCTGGCCATGCGGCAAATGCCCGACGGTGGTACGGAGTTGCTACGCATCGACACCGACGGCAGCCTGACCCGCGTTTTTGACTGTACTTACGAGGAAGCGGCCTATCCGGTACGCTTCCATAAAGACGGCAAACGGGTCTACTTGATCACCAACCGCGGTGCCGACGTGGACCTGACGCGTCTGATGCTACTGGATCCGGAGACGGGCGACGTCGAACTCGTCGAGTCCGATCCTCAGCAGCAGGTCGATTTCGGCGGTCCGATATTTTCCGAAGCTACCGACGAGTTGATCGCCACCGCTTACATGGGTGACCGGCAGCGGATCTACCCCCGCAACGAGCAGGTCAAACGTGACCTGGCGATCTTCAAGGAGAAGCTGCCGGAAGGCTCGCTCCGCGTCACCGGGACCAGCAGAGACATGAACCTCATGCTCGTCGGCATCGGCTCCGATGTCGATCCCGGATCCGTCTACCTCTATGACCGCCGCACCGGCGAGGTCACACTGCAGTATCGCTCGCGGCCGGATCTGCCAAGTGAGAATCTAGCGAGTTGCAAGGTGGTCCGTTATCCGGCCCGCGACGGCCTGGAGATTCCGGCTCTGCTGACTTTACCCCAGGGTATCGAAGCGAAGAACCTCCCGGTGGTGATTGTCCCGCACGGCGGCCCGTGGGCGCGCGACGTCTGGGGTTACGATCCGTACGCTCAGTTTCTGGCGAATCGCGGTTACGCCGTTCTGCAACCGAACTTCCGCGGCAGCACCGGTTACGGTAAGAAGTTCACCAACGCGGCCACCCATACTTGGGGCACCGGTGCGGCTCAGCACGACATCACCGACGGCGTGCAGTGGTTGATCGACCAGGGAATCGCCGCCCCGGATCAGATCGGTATCTTCGGTGGGAGTTACGGCGGTTACGCCACCTTGGCCGGCGTGACCTACACGCCCGACCTGTATGCTTGCGGCGTACCGTACGTGGCGCCGTCGAACCTGATCACCTTGATCGAATCGTTTCCCGAGTACTGGAAGCCGTGGCTCGAGGGAACCTGGTACAAGAAGTGGGGCAATCCCAACATCGAGGGTGATCGTCTCGAACTCATCGCCCGTTCGCCGCTGTTCAAGGTGGACCAGATCGAATGTCCGCTCCTGGTGATCCACGGCGCCAACGACCCGCGGGTCAAACAGCGTGAGTCGGATCAGATCGTCGTCGCGCTACGTCTGAAGGACAAACCGGTCGAGTACCTCGTCGCTCCGGACGAGGGTCACGGTTACCGCGCGCCGAACAATCGCAAGGCGCTGGCCGTGGCGATGGAAAGGTTCCTGGCGAAGCACCTCGGCGGCCGCGTCCAGACCGACGTCCGGCCCGAGACGGCCCAGCGGCTCGAGGAGATCACCGTTGATGTCAGCCAGGTCGAAGCGCCGGAACCGATGGTACAGACCGACTGATAACGTTGCCATCGGTTGCAGCCTGTCGCGCCGAGGCGAGAAGCGAATTAGCATGTAGAGCGGCCGCGGTGGCTACCGCGGCCGCTCTCTGGTTCACACCCGACGGCCCGATGCCGTACCGGGATAC
>JAUVBS010000282.1 GCA_030591105.1 bacterium
AATCCGGAAAGAGAATACTTCCGTGAACAGCTGGCGCGTTTCGAGGCCATCTCGGCCGAGCACAGCTGATCGGTTCAACGCGACGACGACTGCACGCGGCGTCCGCCCGCGTCGACAAAGCGAAGACCCCGGAGCAGTGCCCCGGGGTTTTTGCTGCCCAATAGCACCGGATCCGTTCTATAATCATCGCGTTACCGAGTTCAGTTTCGATCGGCCCGTAGCAGACGCTTTACCGCTGACGCGGGTCAGGCTCGTGGTCATACCGATCGACAGGAGACATCGTGCAGATTTCTTTTCACGGCGCCGCGGGCACCGTCACCGGTTCTCGCCATCTACTCGAAGTAGGCGAGCAGAGGATCCTCGTCGATAGCGGCATGTTCCAGGGTTTGAAAAAGCTACGCCTGCTCAACTGGAAAGAACCGAGCTTCCCGGCCAAGCGCATCGACCACCTATTGCTGACCCACGCACATATCGACCACACCGGTTATCTGCCGCGGTTGATGCGCTACGGTTTCAACGCGCCGGTTCACTGCACACCCGCGACGGCCGAACTGGTCGAACTGCTGCTGATGGACTCGGCGCATCTGCAGGAAGAAGATGCGAGGTTTGCCAACAAGAAGGGTTTCAGCAAGCACGATCCGGCCAAGCCGCTTTACACCAGTAAAGATGCTCTGAAGGCTCTGAAACTCTTGAGCCCGTCCGGCTACAGCAAGTGGATCGATCTCGGCGGCGACGTGCGGGCGCGTTTTGCTAACGCCGGTCACATCCTGGGCGCGAGCTTCATCGAGGTACGTGTCCGACAGAACGGATCCGAGACGGTGATCGTTTTCAGCGGGGATGTCGGCCGCTACGATGTGCCGCTGCACGCGGACCCCGAGCCGCTACCGCCTTGCGACTATCTCGTGATCGAGTCGACCTACGGCGACCGCTTGCACAACCACGAGACGATCCACGACCAGATCCGCAAGATCTTCAAGGAGACGATCCGGCGCCGCGGGGTGGTGCTCATCCCGGCGTTCTCGGTCGGGCGCGTGCAGATGGTCACGCTGATCCTGCGCGATCTGATGAACAAGGACGAGCTGCCCGAGGTGCCGATCCACATCGACAGTCCCATGGCCATCGAGGCCACGGCGATCTATTCGCGGCACCTCTACGACTGCAACCTCGACACCGACGTGGTCGAGGACGGCCGCAACCGTCTGTTCCCGCGCGACGTGCATCTGCATCGCACCGTGCATGAGTCGAAGCAACTCAACACCATGGAAGGGCCGCGGGTGATCGTCGCCTCGAGCGGTATGATGACCGGCGGCCGTATCCTGCACCATCTGGTGCGCCGCCTACCCCACCACGAGAACGTGATCCTGCTCGCCGGTTACCAGGCGGTCGGCACCCGCGGCCGTGCACTCCAGGAGGGAGCCAAATCGCTGCGGATCCATGGCCAGGACGTTCCGGTCAAGGCGCAGCACGCGACCATCGAGGGGTTGAGCGCCCACGCTGATTACGCGGAACTGCTGCGTTGGCTGGGAACCAGCGAGAAACTTCCGCGCAAGGTCTTCGTCGTGCACGGCGAGCCGGACTCGGCCACAGCCATGGCGCAGCGGATCGAACAGACGTTCTCCATCGAGACGATGATTCCGAAAATGGGGGATCGTGTGAAGCTTTGAGCTTGGTCTTCGTATCATCCGTCTTCGATCAGACCGAAGCGCCGCATACCGTCGACCACTCCCGCCGTACAATCGTCGTGAGTGAAATGGATGCGGTCTAGCCAGCCGCGGGCCGTCGCTTCCGAACGGACTGTATCCTTCACGGCAGCCGGGGCGTTGCCCATGACGATGGCCAGATTTCCGCTCAGCAGGGCGGCCACGTCGTTGCCGGAATCACCGGCAAAAACCGTCCTGTCCGGCGCTGCGCCGAGCTGCTGGCGCACATACTCTAGGCAGGTGGATTTGTCCACGCCTGCCGGCAAGCAATCCAGCAGACCGAGACCGCCAGCCGGATCCACGCTCGCAACCAGGTGCAGTGACCAGCTGTTCTCGTCGAGGCGCGCGCGCCAGCGGTTGAGCACGGCGGCCGATGTCGCTGCCGGTGAGATATAGTAACTCCGCTTGAACTGCGACTGTCGCTGCGCCGGTTGCAAATGAATGTCCGGCACATCCTCGAGCAGCCGATCGATCTCGGACCAGCCTGCGTCGACCGGTCTCGGTTCGCCCAGTTTCTGTGCCATCAAGGCGCGGTAATCTTCGTCCAACCGCCAGTTTTCGCCATCGCGCCAGTAAAGAGCCGTCCCGACGTCGCAGCCAAGGGCTCTGGGCAAGGGCAACCGGTGCTCACCGATGCCGGCGAGGGCCAGTTCGTGATGGCGACCGGTGACGTACATCAGAACGAGATCGGGATCCCCGATAACAGCTGCTCGGAACAGCTCGATCGCACCTGACTGTTCAGGAGCATCGCCATGGGGAATGATGGTTCCATCCAGGTCGGTGACCAGCAACCAGCCTGCGTTCATCGCGGCGCCTCGCGTTAGAGGTAACTTCGCTCCTCGCCAGGACCAATGACCATACCAGTGTACCTGACCATACCCGATGCGCGGCAGCGATCAAGTTCCGGATCCCTGTCCTTTACGGAGATATCACTTGCGGTTAGGCTGCACAGTCGTGTGGAAACGTTCGCCGGCTACCCACTTGATCCCGTAGCCTCGAGTAAGAAACGTACGTCGTGAACAAGCCTGCGCAGATCGGACCAGAATCACCGCTCGTTTTCGGCGAGGTGCTCTACGATCTCTTTGACGACGGCCACGAGGTTCTCGGCGGCGCTCCCTTCAACGTGGCCTGGCATCTACGCGGCCTGGGGCTGACGCCACTGATGATCAGCCGCGTCGGTCGGGATCGGCGGGGCGAGACCGTCCTGGAGACGATGGATCGCTGGTCGATGGAGACGTGCGGTATCCAGATCGATCCCGATCGCCCGACCGGTTTGGTCAGAGCCGTGGTCGAGCATGGCCAGCCGACCTTCCAGATCGAGCCCGACCAGGCGTACGATTTCATCACCTACGATCCGACGATCTTCCCGACGACTTTCCCGGCGGTTTTACCGGACGCTTACCCGGGCGCTGCGGCCGCGGCGGATACCGAAAACCATCACCATCGCGACATCCTCTGCCACGGAACACTGGCTTTACGACACGATGTCTCTCGCCACACGCTGTCGCGACTGCTCGCGGACCGGAATCCGGCGGTGCTGATCGACGTGAACTTGCGTTCGCCCTGGTGGACCCCCAGCGAAGTGGTATCGAGTCTCGATCGTGCACTCTGGGCCAAGCTGAACGAAGCTGAGGTGGACGCCGTTGCGGATAGGGCTACGGTCGTCGAGGCGGATGAAGTCATGGGTGTAGAACCGGCCCGCGATGATATCGCCGCGCTGACCGGGCGCTTGCTCGAACGACATGAACTGGCCGGCGCGATCGTCACCCGGGGGCAGCACGGTGCGTTGTGGGTGGATCGCGACGGCACCAGCCACGTTGTTCCTGCTCAACCGGTTACCGACCTCGTCGATACCGTCGGTGCGGGCGATGCCTTCACGGCCGTCGCGCTCGTGGGGCTGCTCAGGAGCTGGCCGCCACCACTGCTGCTGCGCCGGGCGGTCTCCTTTGCCGCGGCCATCTGCCAGCGACAGGGAGCGACGGCGTTCGCACCCGAGCTGTACGAGAGAACCCTGGCCAAGTGGGAGCATGATGGAAACATCATCTGAATCCGGCGCCTCTCGAGCCAACATTCGCGACGGCCTCTACATCGTCATGCTCAGCATCCACGGTCTGGTACGAGGGACGAACATCGAACTCGGGCGTGATGCC
>JAUVBS010000058.1 GCA_030591105.1 bacterium
CGCGGCCCAGATCGGCGGCTTCGCCGGCGGCACGTTCATCTTCATGCTGACCTGGGGCGTCAAACGCGGGCTGTTTTCCAACGAATCGGGCCAGGGATCGGCACCCATCGCGCACGCGGCGGCCCAGACCGACGAGCCGGTTCGCGAGGGCGTCGTCGCCATGATGGGTCCGTTGATCGACACCCTGGCCATCTGCACGATCACCGGGCTGGTGATCTTGACCACCGGCGTTTGGCACGACAAGCAAACCGATACGATTCCCGTCAACGCTCAGTCCGCGATCACGGTCGTGGCCGCTGGCACACAGATCGGGACCAACGGCACCATCGCCCAGGCGGATCGTTTTACCGGTACGGTACCGGTCGTCACGGGTCGGCTCGATGGCGCCGCCCTGGTGCGCCACCACGCGCTGGTGGACTATCCGCAACTGGTGTACCCCGACGGCGAGCCGTTCGAAGGTTCCCTGGCGGTCACCGACGGCAGTATCGATCTTGCCGACTTGCCGTCGCTCCAGTTGACCGGCGATATGGCTCAGAACGGGTCGCCGTTGACCGGCTGGGCTTTTCAGAGGGGACTCTCCCCGGTGATGGGGCGCTGGGGCTACCTGATCGTCACCCTCGGGGTGGTGCTGTTCGGTATCTCGACCGCCATCGCCTGGAGCTACTACGGCGACCGCGCCGTGGTCTACCTGTTCGGCACGCGATACGTGCTACCGTACAAATTGGTCTTCTGCCTCATGAATTTCCTGGGTGCGATATTCTCCCTGGAGATCGTCTGGAATCTGGGCGACACCGCACTCGGCTTGATGGCGTTACCCAATCTACTCGGGCTGATCTTCCTGAACCGGCAGGTCAGGTCGATGACGCGCGACTACTTTTCCCGTGAGCACAAACCGTTCTGGTAGAAAGGCACCGGTTACCATGACCGTCAGGACCGCTGGCCGGCGTAAACAGCACGACGTCGATCTCAAGACGCGGCAGCAAGAATTGGCAGCAGCCGGCCAGTTGACAGCGCGCAATGCGGATAAGCATTGGTTGTACGAGGAGTCGGTGCAGAACGCCGAATACGAGGTGGGTTTCTTCTCACGTGTATTCAAGCGTGAGTACGGTCGGCGACCGACCTTCCTGCGCGAAGATTTTTGCGGAACCGCTCTCTTGAGTTGCGGTTGGGTCGCAGCGCGCAGTGACCACACCGCGCTCGGGATCGATCTGCACGGTCCTACCCTGACCTGGGGGCGGCGGCACAACGTCGCGCCGTTGGGCGCGGGCGCTTCCCGCGTGACCTTGATCCAGGACGACGTACGCAACGTGCAGGGTCCGCCCGCCGACGTGCTCGCGGCGACGAATTTCTCGTGGTGGGGATTCAAGAATCGCGGCGATCTGGCCGGCTACTTCAGTAACTGCCTGGCGAGCTTACGGCCCGAGGGCATGCTGGTGCTCGACTGCTACGGCGGTCCGGAAGCGCAGATACCGCAGGAGGAGGAGCGCGAAGTAGAAGGTTTCTCCTACATCTGGGACCAGGATGGTTTCAACCCGATCACCCAGGAAATCCGTTGCCTGATCCATTTCGACTTTCCCGACGGCAGCCGGATGCAGCGGGCATATCGTTACGATTGGCGTCTGTGGTCGTTGCCCGAGACCCGCGAGCTGCTCGCCGAAGTCGGTTTCCGTAAGACGGTGATCTACTGGGAGACGGCCGATCGCGATGGCGAGCCGAGCGGCATCTTCCGTCCGAGTAACACGGGTGATCTCGCCCCGGCCTGGGTGGCGTACATCCTGGCTTACCGGTGAGCTGAGCTGCGGTGAGCTGAGCTGCGGTGAATTGAGCTGCGGTGAATTGAGCTGTGGTGAATTGAGCTGTGGTGAATTGAAATACGGTGAATTTAAGTGCGGTGACCAGACGCGATTACCGACTTGCGTTCGCAGCGTGAAGCTGCCTAAACTCGGCCTGAGCATGGGGGCGCGACGGTACGGTTTACAGCACCAGACCCGGCTTGAAACGGTTTCGGTGGCCAAGGAGAATCGGGATGAGCGGTACGGGATTGCGTCACGATGCCGAGGGCAAAACACCGGCGGTGGTTCGGTACCTGTTCGCGAACGTCTGGTCGAGCGACCAGAACAGGGACGGCCGGTCCAAGGATCCCGAACCCGATCTCGATAACATCGACGAAACGGATCTGGACGACGATCTACTCGACGACGATTTCGAGCTCTCGGCAGAGGACGCCGAGGAACTCGGGGCGACCGCTGAACAAGAGATCGATCCTCTCGACGACGACGATCTCGACCTGCTAGAAAAGGGCGCGGACGATCCGGACGATCCGGACGATCTGGACCTTCCGGACGATCCGGACCTTCCCGACGATCCGGATCTTCCCGACGACACAGTGGACTTATGACAGGCTGTTGAAAATTACGCCTAGAGGATGCGAGGCCCCCCGAGGGGTCTTTTGTCGTTCGGCAAACGCGAAGGAGCCCCGGCGGGCTCCTTCACGATCTGCGGGGACGCTTCCCCGGGAAATGGTCCGGCCCAGTCATCGCATCGCGCGGCGCGAGGTCAGCCGCAACCCGCACAGCCGCCGTCACCAGGGTCACAGCTACCCTCACCGACCGAGTTCAGCCGTAACATGTAACCCTTCTGGATCGCCCCGTCGACGTAGTCGATGGTCAAACCGCCGCTTTGCAGCAGCAGATCGTTGGTCTTCGGGTCGACGAGGATCTTGTAGCCCTCGCGTGCGATGATCTGGTCGTCGCTTCGTGGCTCATCCAGAGCCATGCCCAGGCTGGGCCCACCTCAGCCGAAACCGGCGAGGTACACGCGTATCCCCTTGCCCACGTGCTCCGAGAAATCGAAGGTGTTGAAGGCGTCTTCGGCGGTGTCGGTCACGCTGACCAGCTGTGTATCGGACACGTCGTATCCTTCCTCTTGCCTACGGCGAGCGGCCGACTAATGGCCGATTCAGTCGCCAATTTTGAACATATGCGCGCATTTTAAGTGTTCAGGCGCGTCTGTGAGTCGCCCCCGGTTGCAAAGAAGCAAGCCGGCCCGTACGGCCGCCACATATTTCTTCGTCACCATGGTAAAAAAACTAAGCAGTTTCGCAACAATCTCTAACCAGCCGGCTGTTGCTGCGGCTCACTTTCGGTCTCGGCCGCGCTGCTTTCGGCGGCGTCCAGGGTGTCGTGCATCCCCAGTTTCCGCTTGGCGTCGGCGAGCAGGGTGTAACCCACCGGGATCAACATCAGGGTGATCACAGTGGCGAAGATCACGCCGAAGCCGAGGCTGATCGCCATGGGGATCAGGAACCGCGCCTGCAGACTTTTCTCCAGCAATAGCGGTGTCAAGCCGGCGAACGTGGTCACCGAAGTGAGCATGATCGGCCGGAAGCGCCGCATACCGGACTGCAGCACGGCGTCGCGTAGCGGAGTCCCGCCGCGGCGAGTGCGGTTGATGAAATCGATCATGATCAACGAATCGTTCACCACCACGCCGGTCAAGGCCACCACGCCGAACAGGCTCAGTATGGTCAGGTCCTGGCGCATGGCCAAGTGGCCGAGGATTGCTCCCATCAGACCGAAAGGAATTGCCGACATGACGATCAGCGGCTGGGCGTAGCTCTTGAACAGTACTGCCAACAATACGTAGATCATGAACAGTGCGAACACGAAGCCACGGCCCAGGCTCGCCATCGACTCGGCCCGGTCGCGTTCCTGGCCTTCGAGACTGAAGCGTAGGCCCGGGTAGTCGGCGAGCAGATCGGGTATAGCATGCGCCTGCAGGTCGGTCAGAACTTCACCCGCATTGGTCACCGATTGGTCCACGTCGGCGTACACGGTGACGATGCGTTGGCGCTCGGCGCGCTCGATACTGGCGTAGCCGCGGCCGGTCTCGACTTCGGCCACCCGGTAGAACGGGACTTCGGCGCCGCTCGGGGTGCGGATGCGCATGTCTTCCATGTGGCCGAGCGAGCGCCGCTCCTGCTCGGGGTAGCGGATCATCACCTTGACCTCGTCGCGCCCGCGCTGGATGCGCATCGCTTCGTCACCGTAGAAACCCTGGCGTACCTGACGGGCCAGATCGTTGAGCGTCAACCCGAGACTGCGCGCTTCCGGCTTGAGGTTCAGCTTCACCTCGACCTTGCCCTCGCGGAAGCTGTCGGAGATATCGGTTACGCCCGGATAGTTGGCCAGTTCGCCTTGGAGACGATGGGCGACAGCGATCAAGTGATCGGTCGACGGCGAGGAGAGTTGGATCTGGATCGCTTTGCCGCCGCCGAACAGATCGGCCGAGAAGGCCAGTGACACCGCGCCGGGGATCGGTCCGGTCAGCTCACGCCAACGGCGGGCGATCTCGTTGCTGCTCATCCCGCGCTTCTCCGCCGATTCCAACTCGGTGACGACTTCGACCAGATGGGCCCCACCGGCGCTGGCGCCGGCAGCCCCGTGCCCGACCATACGCTGGGCCCCGCGAGGCTGCGAGCCGATGGTCGTGAACGTGTGCCGGAAGACCTCCGGCGCCTCGGCAGGACGTTCGGTTCGGATCTCGCCGACCAAACGCTCGAGCGCTCCCTCGATCTGGTCGACCGCACTGCGGGCGTCGGCCACAGTTGCACCTTGGGGCAAGGTGAGCGAGCAGATCACGTTGTCCGAATCGATGTGCGGCATGAAGGTGAAGCGGATGTGTTTGCCCGCGACCATGCCGATCGTCAGCAGGAAACCGGCGGTCGCCAGCGCGATGACCAGGCCACGGTGGTCGAGCGCCCATTCGAGATGGCGGCGGTAGTATCGATTGACGACGTACTCGAGCTTGCGCTGCACGAATCCTTTGTTGCGTTGGTGCCAGCCGGTCAGCCCGGTCGCTGCCGTCAGGTCGCCGCCGGTATTTTCACTGGACTGCTGCGAGACCTTGATGGTGGACAAGTGCGCCGGCAGGATGAACAGCGATTCGACCAGGGAGAACACCAGGATCGCGATCACGACCACCGGGATGTTGTACATGAACTTGCCCATCATCCCCTCGACAAAGGCGATGGGCATAAACGCGACGACCGTGGTCATCACCGCGAAGATCACCGGTCCGGACACCTCGATCGTGCCGAGCGTCGCGGCGCGCTGGCGTGAGTACCCGCGTTCGCGGTAGGAAAAGATGTTCTCGCCGACGACGATGGCGTCGTCGACGACGATCCCCAGCGAGACGATGAACGCGAACATCGAGATCATGTTCAACGACACACCGAACCAAGGGATCACGTAGAACGCACCCAAAAACGAGATGGCGATGCCCAACGCGACCCAGAACGCCAGGCGCAATTGCAGAAATATCGCCAGACAGAGGAAGACCAGCACCAAGCCGATCAACCCGTTGCGGGTCAGCAAGTTCATACGGCTGCGGTAGATGTCCGAGCGGTCGTACCAGGTGGTCAGAGTCACACCGGCCGGCAGTGAGTCGCTCTGCTCGGCGACATATTTCTTGACCGTGCCCGCGACGCCAAGCACGCCTTCGTTACCGGTCCGGTAGACCGAGATCATCGCCGCCGATTTGCCATCGAGACGGGCGGCGGCGTCGATGTCCTCGAACCCGTCCTTGACCGTGGCGATCTGGCCGAGAGTGACCTCGGTGCCATCGGGCCGCGGGATCACCACGATGTTGGCGAACTGTTCGCCGGTGTAGCGCTGACCTTTGGTGCGCACGAGGATCTCTCCGGCGTCGGTCTTGACGCTCCCGCCGGGCAAATCGAGGCTGTTCAGTTTCACTGCGCGGGTCACGTCGGCCAGCGTCAAGCCGTATGAACGCAGCGTCTGCTCGCTCACCTCGATGGAGATTTCGTAAGGGCGGGTACCGACGACCTCGGCGTAGGTGATTCCATCGAGGCCGACCAGATCGTCGCGTATGTCGTCGGCGAGCACCTTCAGGGTGCGCTCGCTCACATCGCCGGCGACGATCATGTCGATCACCGGCGAACGTCTCTCCAACAGCGTGACGACCGGTTTCTCGGTCTCCTCCGGGAAGGTGATGATGCGGTCGACCTCGGACTTGAGGTCGTCGAGCACTTTCTGGCCGTCGACGTTCCGATCGAGCTCGATCATCACCACGCCGATGCCCTCGGCTGCTGTCGAGGTGATTTTCTTGATGCCATCGATGCCCTGGACCTGCTCCTCGATCTTGATGCAGATGCTCTCCTCGACTTCGCTTGGCGTCGCTCCGAGATAGAGGACCTGGATCTGGATCATATCCAGATCCATATCGGGAAAAACTTCCTGTTTGATCGTCGCCGCGCTCATCACGCCGGCGACGCAGATCGCCAACATCAGCAGGTTGGCCGCAACGTGGTTCTCCGCGAACCAGGTGATCACACTCTTCATCTAATGACCTCCGGCGGCCGCAGCGTTGCCATCGGCGGTGGCGTCCTTGGCGGTGGTGTCCTTGGCGGTGGTGTCGTCGTCGGTGGCGCCGTCGGCCACTGCTGCGCGCGTCGGCACACGCACTTCCATGCCGTCGGTCACGTACTGGAGGTTGCTCACGCAGATATCGTCACCGGGGCTGAGCCCGGCAGTGATGACTGCTGCGTTCACGCCGGCGCGGGCTACGGTCACCGACCTGATTTCGATGCGCTGCTCGGGCGTGACGACCCAGACGTGGTTACCCGGGCGCAAGGCCGTACGCGGGATCGTCACGGCGCCGTCAGGGGGTGGCGTGGTGAAGATCGCCTCGACGAACATCCCTTCGACCAGCGGTGGCCGGTCGCCCTTGCGCCGGTAGGGGTCCGTTACCTCGATCACCACGGGTACCTGGCGGCTCTGTTGGTCGATGGCGCCGCCTAGACGAACCGCGTGGCCTTCCCAGTGATGGATCGCCCCGGAGAAATCCGCGCGTATGTCGACCGGTTGCCCCTCGGTCTGGTCGTCGCGGTTCTGGGGAACGCGAATCCAGGCGAGGTCTGCGTCGGGGATCGAAACGGTGATCTCCGCCACGTCGGTGCTGTAGATGGCGCCGAGAGATGAACCCGCGCGGACATACTGGCCGGCATCGACGTCGGCGCGCATGACGCGGCCATCGAACGGCGCGGCGATGGTGCAGCGCGCGAGATTGACGCGAGCTTGACGCAGCGACGCTTCGGCGGCGCCTAGTTCGGCGCGTGCCAGCTCGAGTTGAGGCTCGCGAAAGACCAGTGGATTGGGTTCGTCGGGGTAGAGATCGTCGGATCGTCCCTGGCGACGTAGTTGTTCCCACTCGCGGCGCGCCACTTCGGCCTCTTCCTCGGCCAGGGCGAGGTTGTAACGGGCACGGGCCACTTCCGCCTCGGTCCGTTCGGCCGCCAGGGCGTAGTCGGTGTCATCGATCTTGAGCAGAAGGTCGCCGGCTCCAAAGAACGCGCCGGATTCGAAGTCGGCGCTCTTCTCGACCACTTGCCCGGAGACTTGCGGTACGATCTCGATGGCTCGCTTGGCGCGCACGGTGCCAAAACCGCGCACGTGGACCGCTGCCGTCTCGGCCGTTACCCGCTGGACTTGGATCACCGGACGGCGGATCGATGCCGGCCGCTTCGGGGGTTCCGGGCGCAGCCGGATCAGCATGACGGTGACCACCAGGGCCACCAGGACGATACCCAGCGGCAACAGCACGCGTATCGCGCGGGAACTACTCATCGTTGATCTCCTCGGCGGTCGTTGTTTCGGGGGCGAGGGGCGATGGGGCTGCGGACAGGTCCCACGGCCCGCCCAAAGCGAGGATCAGGTTGACGCGAGCGGTGCGGGACGCCCGCTGCGTCTGCAGCAGGCTGCTTTCGGAGTTGAAGAGCCGCCGCTGCGAATCGAGGGTAAGCAGCAAGTTGTCCAGGCCGCGGCGGTAACGCTCCTCCGCCAGCACCAACGAACGGCGTGCTTCTTCGACCGACAGGCGCAGCTCGACCTCCTGTGCGCGCAGGTAGTACTCCGCATCGAGTGCGCCCTCGACTTCACCGAAGGCGTGCAACACGGTACCGCGATACTTGCTGACTGCCTGGGCGGTCCGCGCCTGAGCGGCTTTGACCTGGGCCGTCAGTTCACCGCGATTGATCAGCGGCATGGTCAGATTGGCCACCAGCGACCAGATACTCGCGGTGCTGATGAACAGGTCCGCAATGTCGCTGGCGCGGGTGCCACCGTCGGCGGTCAAGGAGATGCGTGGAAACAGCGCCGCTTTGGCCTGGCCGATACGCGCCGTCGCAGCCGCCAGTTGCATCTCTGCCGCGATCAGATCCGGTCTTCGTTCGAGCAAGGTCGACGGCAAACCGGCCGGAACCGGCGGTAACGGATCTGGCAATGCAGCCGAGTCGTAACCGGGCGCCGAAGAGGTGATCGTCCCGGCCGGGTAGCGACCCAGCAAGATCTCCAGCCGCCGGCGGGTAGCGTTGACGTTCCGCTGGTCGAAGGGGCGTTTCGCCAGGGCGGCGGCGAGGTTCTGGCGCGCCAACCTCAGGTCGAGGGCCGAAACGAGCCCGCGCAGGTAGCGGTTTCTGACCACCACGAGGTTGTCCTCGAAGTTGGCGATGGTCCGCTCGGTGAGCGCCAGCTGCGCCTCCAGCTCGCGGATCTCCAGCCAGGTACGCACCACGTCGGCGATGAGGGTCTGGGCGACGATACGACGGTTTTGCTCGGTGCCCAGCAGCTCAGCGTAGGCGGCCTGCTCGGCGCGGGAGAGACGGCCCCAGAGATCGATTTCCCAGTTGAAGGTCGCCAGCCCGGTGTACCGCGTGTTGTAAAAGGAAAAGTCTCCGCTCGGTAGCGACATCCCGATCTTGTTGCGCGCAGCGCTGGCCCCGATGCCGACAGTGGGCCAGCGTGCCGCCTCGGAACCACCGTGCAGGGCACGGGCCTCGAGCACGCGGGCTACCGCTTGCTCCAGATCGTTATTGTAGAGCAAGGCCTGTTCGACCAAGCGGTTGAGTGTCGTGTCGCCGAAAGCGGTCCACCACCGTGGCTGGACCAGACCCGTACTGTCGGCCACCGCACTGGTGTCGGTGGTCGCCGGTCGCGCGGCGGTATATTCGGGAGCCGTCACGTCGGCCAGATCGGGCCGCACGTAATCCGGACCCTGGGC
>JAUVBS010000007.1 GCA_030591105.1 bacterium
CCGCCTCGGTGGTCGGCTGATCGGACAGGGGACGGTCCGTGGATATCAACCGGATCTGGATTTGACTGGATGGGCCCGGCTGGAGGATCTGCAGCTCGACTTGCTGGGAGCTGGCGAGGCCGTGGCGACGGTGGTGATCGAGGACGTACTCGGCGAGCAGGTGGTGACCGCGGGCATAGACGGCGACGGTTTCAGCGTAGGGGGCGTGCCGGTCGGCAGGTTCGTACTGTGGGGTGCGGCTTCGGCCGCTGGCGCACAGGTCGATTCGTTCCGCAGCGTGCTGGGCGATACGATCATAACTTTCCGCGGGCGGGCGACCTTCGAGGACAGCACGCAGTACTTCTACGTCGAAGCATTCAGTGTCGACCTCGAAGGCAACACGTGGCAAATCGAGAAACCGGTGCAGTTCTGGACCGAGCCGGGTAGTGTCACGCTACCGGAGCTGACACTACTATCGGATCACGGTAGTCTGCGCGTCGATGCCCACTACACGCCGGATGTGGTGGCCGGCTCGCTCTTGTTGCGACGGTTTGACCTCGGACTGGTGACCCCGTTCCTACCGAACGTCGAGCGGATGACGGGCGAAGTCACGGCTGATGTCCTGGTGGCCGGTCGGCCCGAAGCACCGGTGATCAGCGTGACCGCGACGGTCATCGGCAGCGAGTTTGCACTGGCGACCATCGATACGCTCGAAGTGGCCGGCAGTTTCAGCCGGGCGACCGCTGACATCGGGCGGCTACACCTGGTCTCCAATTACGGAACGGTTGATCTGAACGGTCAGGTGGCGCACCCGGGTGCCGGAGTACGCGATTTCTGGCCCGGAGCTGCCCTCGAGTTGACCGCCGAGGTGACGGACGGCGACTGGGCGTTCGTAGACCAGTTCGAGGTTCCGGCCCTCGACCGGATCGCGGGGCGCTTCACAGGCGAGTTGAAAGTGGGGGGAACCACTGAATCGCCGGTGATCGAGGGGGAATTGGCCAGTGCTCCGTTCCACATCCACTGGCTGCACATGGATCAGATGAGTGGACACGTCACCGTCGATGCCGAGCGGCTGATTCTGGCGCGATTGGCCGGCAACAAAGGTGCATTAGCGGTTACCGGACACCTGGAGGTGCCGCTCTTCGTGGATCTGTTGAGCGAACCGGCGGCGAACGAAGAGGGTCCCTTCCTGATGCGTCTGAGCCTTCCTGCGGAGAGCGACCTCGAGCCGCTCGCGCGGGCGACCAACGGTTTCTACGAGAGCAGTGGACGCGGTCAAGCCGAGGTGGTCATCTCCGGACCGCTCAATCATCCGGTTTACGAAGGTTCTGTCGCACTGCACGACGTCGGTTTCGTGCTGCGTGGCCAGCAGGAAATCTACCGTGATTGTTCGGTCGTCGGTACGTTTAGCGGTGACGAACTACGGATCTCGGAATTACAGGGCGAGGAGGGCGAGAAGGGGACTTTTCACGGTTCCGGTCACGTGCTTTTCGACGGACTGAAGCTGAAGACTTTCGACTTGCGGCTGGCCGCCGACCGCTTCCTGATCTCGACGATCCCTGACTTGCGAGTGCTCGTACGCACGCAGAATGCGCGCATCAACGGCGAGGTCGTCGGTCCGGACAGCGTTCTGGTCCCGAAATTCTCCGGCGATCTGGAGGTGATCCGAGCCCGCTATACCGGCGACTTTTCCGAGACTGCCGGTGGCGGCGATCCCCGGCAAGGCAACGTTGCTCCGGACTGGCTCGCCGACGTGAACATCGACGCGCCGCCGCGCTCCGGCCGCATCGTGAACCGGGCCATGGAGATCTATCTGAGCGGCAACGTGAACCTGGTACGCGACCTGGAGGGGTTATTCCTGCGCGGCACGATGATCATCGACGCCGGCCGGCTGCCGGTCTTCAACAATAATTTCAAGGTTGTACAGGGGCGCCTCGATTTCAGCCAGGAGATCGGTTTAGCACCGATGATCGATCTCGATGCCGAGACGCGAGTCCGTTTGCGTTCGCGCTACGGCAACACGACGATCACCGAGAGGATCACCGTCCACGTCTCCGGCACGATCTCCAAACCGGAGATTTCCTACTCGTCCGAGAGCGGTTACTCGCAATCGGGTATCGAGCGGATGCTGCTCGGGATGTCGCCTTACGCTTCGGACGACGACGCTGCGCGTCTGACCAACACTTCGATATCCGCGGGCTTCAACCTCGTCGAACGCGAGATTGCCCGGGAGCTGAACATCGTCGATACGTTCGAGATAGAGCAGATCGATCGTGTGAGCTCGGCGAGCGCGCCCGGCTTCGACCCTTTGATCGGGGTCGGCAAATACCTCGGCCAGGATCTGTACGTGAAGTACGCGCAGGGGCTCGATCCCAACGACCGGGACATTCTGATCGAGTACCAGATCGGCCGCCACGTACTGCTGCAGTCGGAGATCCGTCGACGTCTGGACGAGTACCAAGGGGAGGATTCTTACAGCTTCGACCTGAAATACCGCTTCGAGTATTGAGCCGAAGTTGCCTGCGAAGGGCCCGTTACGGTTCTTTACAGGTGACCGGAACCAGCCCGCCGACGGGCCGATGCGAGCAGGGGAGGCGCTGTGTTGCGGCAGAGTCATCGCCAGCGAATGCTGCCGGCACGGCAGTGCGCCGTGTGGCGGCAGCTGCGTACGGCGTTGGTGGCGATCGTCGGCGCCTTGCTGCAGCCACGGGCGCGGCTCGTGCTGGTCGGCGTGATCGTCTTGGGCGCCGCACTCTTTTCGACCGTCGCGACCGCGCCACCGCTTGCCCAGGTTTACGGTAAGAACAAGGTGCAGCTGCGCAATCTACGCTGGCAGGTTCTCTCCACCCCGCACTTCGACATCCACTATTACGAGGAGGCGGAGGAGTTGGCCGTCCGGGCGAGTATCATCGCCGAGAAGGCCTACCGGGAGTATTCCGACCGACTCGATCGCGACCTGCCTTGGAAAGTGCCGTTCGTCCTGTACGTGTCGCACGCCGACTTCGCGCAGACCAACATCTCGCCGTACCTGATCGGCGAGGGAACCGGCGGATTCAACGAACCGTTGCGTAACCGCATGGTCCTGCCTTACGACGGTACGCACGCCGATTTCGTACACGTGATCCGCCACGAGCTGGTCCACTCTTTCATGTTCCATATGGCTTTCGGGCCGCGCGCCGATTTCGGCCGGCGGTATTTCTACCAGTTGCCGCTCTGGTTCGCCGAAGGGGTCGCCGAGTGGTTCAGCACCGGGTGGGACAAAGATGCGGACATGTTCATTCGTGACGCGACCATCAACGACTACCTCTACCCGCTCGACCGCGTCTACGGGTTTCTCGTCTACAAGGAAGGCCAGGCGGCGATACGCATGCTCGCCGAACTCTACGGGCCGCGCAAGCTGGTCGATTTCTGGTGGCGGATAGGGAGTACGCGCAGCGTCGGTCGCGCTCTTAAAGACATCTACGGTTTGAGCATGCCCGAGTTGAACGAACTCTTCCGGCGGGAGATGCGCAAACGCTATTGGCCCAGTTACGGCGACCTCGAACAGATCGGCGAAGTGGCCAGACCGCTGACCGATCACCGTGCTGACGAGGCCTTCTTCAACGGACGCCCTGCCCTGAGCCCGGAGGGCGACCAACTCGTCTATTTCTCTGACCGCGACGACCTGATCGATCTGTATCTGATGTCGGCCATCGACGGGAAGATCATCCGCCGACTCGGCCGTAGCCAGCGCAGTAGCCGCTTCGAATCTTTCCACAGCTTCCGTAGCGGGATGAGTTTCGCTCCGGATGGGCGCGAGATTGCGCTGGTGGCCAAGAGCGGTAATTACGAAACGTTGCACACCATCGATACCGAGACCGGTCGCATCACCCGGACCTTGCGGCTCGGCTTCGACGTGATGTCTTCGCCGACCTGGTCTGCTGACGGCGAGTCGATCGTGCTGGTCGGCACACGGCTCGGACGCACTGATCTGTATCTGCTCGATTTGAGCGGCCGGGCGGCGGCGCGGCTCGGTCCGGGTTTCGGCACGGCGGAAACGCTCGCCAACAGCATGTCGCTCTTGCGCTTGACCGACGACATGGGTGACGAGCACAATCCGGTATTCTCACCCGATGGCAGCCGTTTGGTGTTCTCACATAATCCGTTGGCGGAGATCGAATACGAATTCGCCATCGAGGCCGACGGTCGCCGGCGGCTCTTGTGGGCCCGTCCGCACGGGCCACAGAGCGCCGGTTTCGACCGCGTTGCTGCCGGGGGCTGCATCGTGGTGCTCGATCTAGAGACCGGTTTGCGCCACGAAGTATGCGGGCGCGACGCCGGCTGGCGCGATCCGGTCTGGATCGACGAGCGAACGCTAGCGGTGGTCGCCGACGCCGGCGGGATCGACAATCTGGCGATCGTGCACCTCGATGAGACCGGGACCCAGGTGATCTCATCAAGACTCTTGACCAGCGTCCTGGGCGGCATCAGACACCTCACCTACTCGTCGCGTGCGGACCGCCTGGTCTTCTCAGCGTTTCACGCCGCCGGTTACGATCTATACGCTGCCGACGCGTTCGCCGCCCAGTGGTCACTCCGGGAACCGGCCGGCCAGGTCCCCGCGCCGGTCGTCCTCGAGCCGCCGGCCATGGTCAAACGCACGACCCCACCGGAAGCCTTGATCGATCGGGACGGTGTGGGGCTGGTCCGCGACTACCACCCACGGTTGACCATTGACATGAGTGAGGCCCTCGCCGGTGGTTCGATCTACTTCACCTCCGCCGGTGGGTTCGGTATGGTCAACGTACTGACGTTGACCGATCTGATGGGTGACCACAAGATCCGTCTACTCTTGAACTTCTACGGCTCGTTCTCGAACAGCGATCTGTCGGCCAGTTACTACTATCTGAAGCGACGTCTCGATGTCGGATTCGGCATTTTCTCCTACCATAATTTCCTCAATTCTGGTTTGACCACAGTCGGCGAACTGATCATCGGCGACAGCGCGTTCCAGGAGCGTAACTATGGTCTGTTCGGCTGGGCCAGTTACCCGTTGTCCACGTTTCAGCGCATCGATTTCGAACTGCAGTCCTTCGTTTCCGAACGCACGCAGTTCGCCCTGAACGAGGATTTCATCTACATCGAACAGGGTGTGCAGACCAGCCGGTTGATCCAGCCGTCAATCTCCTTCGTACAGGACACTGCGCTGTTCGGCACGCACGGTCCGGTGGCGGGCAGTCGTTGGTCGCTCTCCTTCGCGCGCTCGGTGCCGGTCTCGCGTAGCAGCGTCGACCGCTTCACCATGGTGGCCGATGTCCGCAAGTACTGGCTGCCGTGGGCACGTAACACCTTCGCAACTCACCTGAGCGTTGCTCTGAGCGGCGGCGACAACCCGCGCTCGTTCGTCCTCGGCGGTCCCTGGACGTTGCGCGGGTACGACTATTACGATTACCGGCGTCTGGCGAATCTCGCCGGCTCGAAGTTGTTTTTGTGGAGCTTCGAATACCGGTTGCCGTTGGTCGATTATCTGATATTGGGCTGGCCGCTGGCGTGGGGCGTCAACGACCTGGGTGCAGTGGTTTTCTTCGACATGGGTTGTGCCTGGAACGATCGCGTTACGTTTTTCGGAAAGGACGACGCGGGCCACTGGGGGTTCGCCGACTTGCGCGGGGACATCGGTTTTGGTATAAGGACCAACGTATTCATCCTGCCGTTGCGCCTCGATTGGGCCTGGCGTACAGACCTGCGGCGCGTCGATGGGATGATGTTTCATTTCAGTATCGGACCCAATTTCTAGCCCGGATCACCACCCCGGATTCTTGAGCCCTCCGGTCGTTCGACCGCGGTGATGCGAAGGAGCGGGTGTTATCGACATCTTGACCGAATTGAATCCCGCCCAGCGCGCAGCGGTCACGGCCGCCGACGGAGCGGTTTTGGTGGTGGCCGGCGCCGGTAGCGGCAAGACGCGTGTGTTGACCACGCGCATCGCCTGGCTGCTCGCCGAGCACGGGCTACACCCTGGCGAACTGGTCGCTTTCACGTTTACCAACAAGGCGGCGCGCGAGATGCGCGCGCGGGTCGACGGCCTCGTCGGGCCGGGCGGCAGCCCCCGCTGGATCGGAACTTTCCACGCGACGGGCGTGCGCATCCTGCGCGCCGACGGTGAGCAGATCGGTATCGATCCACGCTTCGCGATCTACGACAGCGACGACACGTTGCGTCTGATCCGGCAGGTACTGAACAAACGGAACATCGATCCGAAGCAGTTTCCACCGACCGCAGTGCGTGCGGCGATCAGCCGCTGGAAGAACGACGACCTGGCGCCGGCGGCGGCGAAGCAAGCGGCCAACACGTTCGTCGATGAGCGTCACGCCGACGCCTACGAAGGGTACGAGGACGGTCTACGTAGCTGTAACGCCCTCGATTTCGACGACCTGGTACTCCGCACGGTCCACGTTCTCGAGCAGATCGACGAAGTGCGCCGGAAATACGCCGGCCGGTTCCGACACGTGCTGGTCGATGAATTCCAGGATACCAACTCGTTACAACTGATCCTGATCAAGCTGCTGACCGCCGAACACGGCAACGTGTTCGCCGTCGGTGACGACGACCAGGCGATCTACGGTTGGCGGGGCGCCTGCGTCGAGAACATGCTCTCGTTCGACGAGTACTTTCCTGGCACTGTTGTCTACCGTCTCGAGCAGAACTACCGCAGCAGCGGTAATATCCTGGCCGCCGCCAATGCGGTGATTGCCCATAACCGCCGTCGGCGGGGCAAGAACCTCTGGACCGCCGACGAGCCGGGAGATCGACTCCGTGTCGAGCAGTTCGACGACGCGGAGGACGAGGCGGCTGGTGTTGTGGCGATCGTGCGCGAGGTACGCGCCGCCGGCGGCCGACACGGCGACGTGACGGTCCTGTACCGCACCAACGCGCAGTCGCGTCTGTTGGAGGAGGCGTTGCGGCGCGCGGACGTACCACACCAACTGGTCGGCAGTGTCCATTTCTACGAACGACGCGAGGTGCGTGACTTGCTGGCTTATCTCAAGCTAGTCGCCAATCCCGCCGATCAGGTCTCTTTTCAGAGGGTGGTGAATGTACCGCGGCGCCGCATCGGCGATACGACCGTCCGCCGGCTGCTCGCTATCGCCGGACGCGAGGCATTGACGCCCGGCGAAACGGCCGCTCAGCCACGGCTCCTCGAGGAGTCGCTGGGGCCGGCTGCGTGCAAGCGGGTGCGAGCTTTCTGCGACCAGGTGACCCGCTGGCGTATGGCCGCCGATGAGTTGGGACCAGCGGGACTGTTCGAACGGATCGTAGCGGATGTGGATTACGGACGGTTTCTCGAGGCGGACGATCCGGGTACCGCCAGGAGTCGGGGTGAGAATGTAGCCGAACTGGTCAACGCGTTGCACTCATTCGTCGAAGGGGCACCGGACGCCGGGCTCGCCGAGTTTCTCGAGCAGGTGGCTCTGGTGTCGGATCCCGATACGATCGCCGACGGTGACGGGGCGGTTCGCCTGATGACCATCCATACCGCCAAGGGTCTCGAATTCCCGGTGGTGGTCATCACCGGCTGCGAGGACGATTTGTTGCCCCACGCGACCAGCGCCGTGGAGCAAGATGGTATCGATGAGGAGCGCCGCCTGTTCTACGTGGCCTTGACTCGCGCCGAGCGACGCGTCCATCTGCTGTACGCATCGCGCCGGCGTCGCTTTGGCTCCTACACCGACAGCCTCGTGTCTCGATTCTTACGGGAGATCCCGTCCGAACTGATCGTCGAGTCCTACGCGACATCGCCGCCGCGGCGTCCGTTGGCCGATCTGGTTTTCGGATCGAGCGGTGCGGGTGGGTGGGGCGGTACGACCGCCGCGGTCCAGCGAATGCGTCACCTACCACGCCGCGCCGGCCCGGTCAAAGGCCCGCCGCCGCTGCCCGACGACGGTACCGCCACAGGTGACGGTTGGCAGACCGATCTCAATCAAGATGCACCTTTCTACGAGGGGCAACTGGTCGCACACGCGACGTTCGGAGCGGGGGTGGTGGCCCGGGTGGAAGGGCGTGGCAAGGAGCTGAGTGTGACGGTCGATTTCCAGGAGGCCGGCCGCAAGCACATCTATCCCCGCTACGCCCCCCTGATGCCGATCGATTGAGTTCTACCGTATCAAGGTGATCTTGCGCACGACGCGTTCGCCCGCGGCGCGCAGTTCCAGCCAGTACACCGCGGCCGGAGCTCGCCGCCGGTCGTCGAGTTCGCCGTCCCACGACCAGATCAGCGGCTCGCCGCCGTCCTCGGCCGATCCGGTTGCGGTCTGGAACCCCAGGTCCCAGCTGCCGACCCGCCGGCCCCGAACGTCGTATACGGCGGTGCTCACCTGGGCGTCGATCAAGAGGCGATATGGTAACTGGGTTCCGGCCGCGATCGCCGGGTTGGGGAACGGGCTACCGGCCTGCAGCAGTGGTGCCGGCGCCGACGCGGCGCGGTACAGGAGCCAGCGGTCTGGATCGATGCTGATCTGGGCGTTGGACCCGGGCACCTCCCAGACGAAACTGCCGCGGCAGCCGTCCAGATGAGCCCGGAGATCGGTCCGGCCCTGGTCGGTGATCACGCGAACCGGTAGCACGATCGGGAAACACGGCTGCTGCTGCTGGGCGACGCTCAACCTCACACGGCTGCGCCCGAGAAGCGGCATGCTGCTCACGGAGATGTCGAGTACCGGGACCGCGTCGGTATAGAGCCACGGTGCGAGGAACGGCGCCAGGTCCTCGCCAGCGGCCGCCGAGGCGTGGGCGATCAGGTCGGCCGTGGTGACGGTGGCGCGCGCGAGCACAGGGTCGTTGGCGTAGGCGTGCACGAAGGCGAAAAAGGCGTCGTCACCCATGCGGCCACGCAACATGTGCAGCACCCAGGCTCCCTTGTCGTAGACCAGATCGTCGAGCGGGTCGAGGGGGGGAGGATCGGTCAGGATCCCGGCACCGACGAATAGATTGGGCCAGAAACGCGGATCGACGATGTGGTCCATGTACTCGCGGTAAGCTGCCGCACCTTGCGTGTGTTCGACCCAGAGAGCTTCGCAGTACCTTGCGAAGCCCTCGTTGAGCCAGACGTCGGGCCAGTCTGCCGGCGTCAGGCTGTTCCCAAACCAGTGGTGGCTCAGCTCGTGCAGAAAAAGTTCAGCGTAACGACCGTCGCCGGTAAAAACGAAGTTGCCCAGCGCGGTTGCGGTCTGGTTTTCCATGGCGCCGCCCCAACGGACCTCTACCTGGGCGTACTTCTCGCCGGTGAACGGATACGGCCCCGCCAGCGCTTCCATGAAGGCGAGCATGTCGCAGGTAGACGCGAGGTCGCTGGCCATGTCGCTGCGATCCTCGGGAAAGGCAAAGTACTGCGCGGTGACCGGTTCAGCGATACCGGGGCAGATCTCTGTCCAGGTTTCGTAGTTGGAGATGGCGACCGAAACGAGGTAGGTGGCGATGGGATGGGTTTCTTGCCACACCGTCCGGCGCCAGCCGGGAGCGAACGGTTCGGTTGCGATCAGCCGGCCGTTGGAGATCACCGTCAGCGTGTCGGGCGCGGTCACGGCGATACGCGCCGTCGCTTTGTCGGCCGGATGGTCCTTGCACGGCCACCAGGAGTGGGCCGAGTACGGTTCGCTCACGTTGGCGACGATGGGAGCTTCCGGGGTGGTCGGGTCGTCGTCATCGTGACCGTGAAGGCGAAACAATAGCCCGGCGTAAAACGGTCCGTGCCGTTGCGGGCGTCCGCTGTAGACCACGCGTACGTTGCCGACGTCGCCGGCGTCCAGCGGCGTCGGCAACGTCACGCGCAGGCTGTCGCCGGTATGCAGGAACATGCACGCCGCGCCGTTACAGCTCAAGGAATCCACCGCCAACGTGTCGACCAGATCGAGCCGCAGCTCATCGAGACCGGCGCGCAGTGAACGCAAGCGGATGTTCACCGCGCCGGCAACGCTCCGCGCCTGCGGATCGATGATCAGATCGAGGTCGTAGTGTTCGACGTCGTAACCGCGGTCGTCGGCGGCGGGGATGCGGTAGTCACCGATGCGCTGGCAGATGATGGGAGCGTCGCGGACGATCGGAATACCAGCGGCGGCTACCGCACAGGCTGGGTCGGCGTTGTTCAGCGCGACGAACGACAACGCGGAGCTGATCAGTAGTGTTCGCCACAGCGAAAACAGCGCCGCAACGGTGCCGGTGCCATCATGGTTTCTCGATCTAATGCCCAAATGTAACCTCGGGGCAGGAAGCGGACGACGGGCGTGACGGTATCCTCCCGACCTACGGGTAAAGATAAGGGTATCGTGGCCCAACTTCAGAAGAATTTCGTCTTGGACCGCGGCTGTTGATTGCAATCTGGCGAGCCGGCGTACCCCATGAGAGAACCGATGACGGTGCGTCGATTAGACTCGATTCCTTGCCATCGGGGGTGTCCGTCGTAACTTGGGGCCTGTCGATCTACCGCAACATCATCGCGACCCGGCGCTCGCTGTCGGACTGCTCACGAGTAATCCGGACCGACCGGGTCGATGCCGAAAGGAACTGCCGTGGCTCGCTTCGATCCCCATTCGTTCGCCGATTTTGATCAGGGTCGTGTCACCCATATCGGTCTCGATCTGACCGTCGATTTCGCCGCGAGTCAGCTCCGAGGGAGCGCGATCTTGACCCTTGCCGCTACTGCCGACGGTCTGCTCGAGCTCGATACACGGGATCTGCATGTCGAAGGCGTGACCGACGCCGCCGGCAACGAGCTGCCGTGGTCGTGGGGTGAGACCGATCCGATCCTCGGTACGCCGCTACGGGTGGAACTACCGGCCGCGACCGGTGCGCTGACGGTAACCTATCACACCAGCCCGGACGCTTCGGCGTTGCAGTGGCTCGCGCCGGAACTGACCGCCGGTGGCCAGCATCCCTATCTGTTCAGCCAGTGCCAGGCGATCCATGCCCGTGCGGTGATCCCCTGCCAGGACTCGCCCCGCGCGCGTTTTACCTACGACGCCCGCCTGACGGTGCCGGAACCGCTGACCGCCGTGATGGCCGCCGCGCCGGGTGAGGTCGGTCCGGGTCGCGAACCCGGGACGCGTTTGTTCACGTTCAGGATGCCCCAGTCGGTGCCGCCGTATCTGTTCGCCCTCGCGGTGGGCAATCTGGTTTCGCGCGATCTGGATCCGCGATCGCGGGTCTACACGGAACCGGAGCTGCTCGAGGCGTCCGCGTACGAGTTTGCCGAAGTGGACGGCATGCTCACCGCGGCGGAGCAGATCTTCGGTCCGTATCTTTGGGATCGTTTCGACTTCTTGGTGATGCCGCCCTCGTTTCCCTACGGCGGCATGGAGAATCCGCGGTTGACGTTCCTGACGCCTACCTTGCTCGCCGGGGATCGCTCGCTGGTCAATGTGCTGGCTCACGAACTGGCTCATAGCTGGACCGGCAACCTGGTGACCAATGCCACCATGGACGACTTCTGGCTCAACGAGGGGTTCACCGTCTGGGCCGAACGCCGCATTCTCGAGCAGCTCTCGGGCACCGAAGCGATGAGTCTGGCAGCGGCCATCGGGCGGAACGGACTGCGGGACGCTATCACCCAGTTCGGTGCCGACTCGCCGCTGACCAAACTGGAGACCGATACCAAGGGGATCGATCCGGACGAGGCCTACTCGCTGGTGCCGTACGAGAAAGGTTTCTTGCTCGTGGCGTTGCTCGAACAGACCGCCGGTCGCCAGCGGTTCGACGCTTTTGTCAAAAGCTACATCCAGGAGTTCCAGTTCACGTCGATCACCACGGCCGAATTCGAACAGTTCCTCGCGCGCGAACTGCCCGGGGTTGCCGAAAAAGTGCGCGCGCCGGAGTGGATCCACCAGGTCGGTCTACCCGATAACGCGCCGGAATTCCCGTCGACACGTTTGACCTATCTGCAAGGACTTGCCGCCGGCTGGTCTAATGGTCAGCGGCCGGACCCGCGTCAGGCCGGCGACTGGAGTGCGGAGGAGTGGCAGATCTATCTGCAGGGGCTACCGCGCCGCCTCCCGCAGGAAGATTGCGTCTGGCTGGACGAGACCTTCGGTCTGACGCAGCAGGGCAACGCGGAAATTCTGTTCAACTGGCTCGTGATCGCTGCCGGCTCACAGTACGAGCCGGTTTACCCACGTATCACGGAGTTTCTCGGCCAGGTTGGCCGCATGAAATACCTCAAACCACTTTACAAGACACTTTATGACCGGGAAAGTACCCGCGCGTTGGCCCGCAAGACCTTTGACGCCAACGCCGACCGGTATCACCCCATCGCCCGGGCGGGCCTCGAGCGTATCCTGGAGATCGCCTGAGGCGTGCGTTGACGGAGGACGACCATGGACGGTAAAACGGCTCGGGTGTTCCTGGCCCGTATCGAGTTGCTGCGAGATCTCGATCCGGCCGGCCTCGATGCCATCGCGGCGATCGCCACCGAGCGGATCTGCGCGCCTGGCGAGGAGATCTTCGCCGAACACAGCCGGCGCTGCGATCTCTTCTTGATCGTCGAGGGCGAGGTCGAACTGGTCAAGAAAACCCCCCTCGGCAGTGAGCACTCGCTGGCCCACTTCGGCGCCGACGATTTCCTGGGTGAAGGCGCGCTATTGGATGATTATCCCCATTCGACCACAGCGCGGGCGGTGGTCACCACGCGGCTACTGACCATAGCGAAACAGCGTTTCGACGAGGTGTTGCGGCGCGATCCGCAGGTCGGTTTCAAAGTGCTCAGCCGCGCCGCCCGGGTCATCTCGCGCCGCATGCGGCAAGCAAGTACGCGTGTGGCCGACGCGGGTGCGCAATACGTTTCCGGCCGCACGCGTCGTGAGCATGATCTACTGGGTGAACGCGAGGTGCCGCACGAAGCTTATTACGGCATCCAGACGT
Organism: bacterium; assembly: GCA_030591105.1. Taxonomy (GTDB): domain Bacteria; phylum Krumholzibacteriota; class Krumholzibacteriia; order LZORAL124-64-63; family LZORAL124-64-63; genus JAUVBS01. Next base: position 12,868 of record JAUVBS010000007.1, read on the forward strand.
TACGCGCCGAGGAGAATTTTCCGATCAGCGGTATCACGTTGGCGCATTTTCCCGAAGCGATCGTCGCGCTGGCGATGGTCAAGCAGGCTGCGGCGAGGGCCAACACCGAGCTCGGGCATCTCCCGCAGCCGATCGCTGCGGCCATCGACCAGGCCTGCAACGAGATCATCAGCGGCCGCTGCCACGCCCATTTCGTCGTTGATCTGATCCAGGGAGGCGCCGGGACTTCGACCAACATGAATGCCAACGAGGTGATTGCCAACCGCGCTCTGGAGATCTTGGGTCACGAGAAGGGGCAGTACGAGTTCTGTCACCCCAACAGCCACGTCAACCTGGCGCAGAGTACCAACGATGTCTATCCCACGGCTCTGAAAATGGCGCTGATCGGAGCCAACGAACGTCTGATCGCGGTGCTGGATGCGTTGGTCGCCTCTTTCCGCGACAAGGGGGTCCAGTTTAGCGACGTGATCAAGATGGGTCGTACTCAGCTGCAAGACGCCGTGCCGATGACCCTCGGGCAGAGTTTCAACGCCTGGGCCACGACCCTCGGCGAGGAGATCGAGAGACTTCGGCAGAACGCGCAGCTGTTTCTGGAGATCAATCTTGGTGGGACCGCCATCGGCACCGGGATCAACGCCGATCCACGTTACGCGGCCGCCGCGGTGCGCCACCTGCGCGAGATCAGCGGGCTGGACCTACGGCTCGCTGCAGACCTGGTGGAAGCAACCCAGGACACCGGTGCGTTCGTGATGTACAGCTCGGCGGTCAAGCGTCTGGCGATCAAGCTCTCGAAGGTCTGCAACGATCTGCGCCTGCTCAGTAGCGGACCGCGCGCCGGTATCAACGAGATCGATCTGCCCAAGATGCAGCCCGGCTCTTCGATCATGCCGGGCAAGGTCAATCCGGTGATCCCGGAGGTGGTCAACCAGATTGCCTTCAAGGTCATCGGCAACGACTTGACCGTGACTCTGGCGGCCGAAGGGGGACAGCTCGAGCTGAACGTCTTCGAACCGGTGATCGTCCAGAGTCTGCTCGAGAGCATCGAGATGCTCAAGAACGGTATGGTGACCCTGCAGCACCGTTGCGTCGAAGGTATCAGTGCCAACGCCGCGGTGTGCCGACAGCAGGTCGAGCGCAGTATCGGTCTGGTCACTGCGCTCAACCCGGTACTCGGCTACGAGGTATGCAGCGCGCTGGCGCGCGAGGCGCTCGCGAAAGACCGCGGCGTCTACGAGCTGGTCCTCGAGAAGGGACTGCTCTCGCGCGAAGAACTCGATCGACTGCTCGCACCCGAGAGCATGCTCGGTCCGGGCTGACCCTCGTTGCGGCGTTTGCCGGCGCTTGTGGCGGGGGTGCCTGGTGGACGACGGAAGGCTATGGCTGCTGTCACCGGTGGTTTCCCGCGCTGATCGTTGTTGGTACTGAGACTCCCAGCCTCCGATGGTGCGGTTCCGCGTCCGTAGCAGCACGTTCGCCGGGACTGAGGTTTCGGTACCGGCGACGGTACACTTCTGGCTATCGCTGCACTCCGGCGCCTCCTACCGGTATCCCGGGTCACGCCAATTACTCTCCAGCAGGCCGGCGCCGCCGGCTGCAACCGTGCCGACCTCCCGGATCGGAATACGCTGATGTCTCATCTCAAACGTGTCTGTTGCGGGCTGGCGCCCGCCCTCGCCATCGCTTTGCTCGGTGCCGTGCTCGTGCCCGATGCCGCCCTGACCCAGGTCGTGATCTGCGAGGTGCTCGCCGACCCGACCAGCGACTGGGACGGTGACGGTGTCGTGAATTTCCGCACCGACGAATGGGTCGAGGTTTACAACGGAGGTGCTGAAACAGTCGATCTCGCTGCGTACTGGTTGCGTGACGGTACAGGTGACGCCGTCCACCTGAACTTGTCGGGCAGCTTGGCGTCGGGTGAGGTGGCGGTCTTCTACGGCAGCGACGCCATCGCCTGGCAAGAGCTCCACGACCTGGGCAGCTCCGGGCTGAGTCTCAATAACAGCGGCGATCTGGTCCAGCTACTCCAGACAGTCGACGGCCAGGACGAACTGGTGATCGCCGACGAGATCGTCTACCTCGACCACGAGGCCGACGACGACCGCGCCTCCGGCCTGGTGCTGGCATCGGGGGACTGGGCGTTGTTTGACGGTCTGAACCCCTACAACGGTGAGTTGCCGCCGCTGGGGACCGGTTGTTTACCGACGCCCGGCGTGGTCAACGACTGTGATGGCCAGGTGGCGGTCGAAGCGGACACCTGGAGCCGTGTGAAGGCGACCTACCGCGATTGATCCTTCCGGCGCCGCTGTCAAGGCCGGTGCCGATCCCGCCGCAACCGGCTGTGAAGCTGGTTGCGGCGGCGAGTATCGTACCGGAATCCGGTGCTCGGTGTCCGGGACTGCGTCACACTCGGTAATCCCTGTCGCAACCGGTCCTCAGGGCCGGAAATTTCTTTCCCCACCGGCACTTCTGCGATACCTTCGATCGTACAATACAGGCATCGATTCGGTCCCCTCCGCGCGAGGTTGGGGTGCTGCCACCTCGAGGAGCAATCGGCGATGAATTTGACTGAAAATCAGCGGATGATCCGTGATCTGGCCCGCGCCTTTGCACGCGATAAGGTTGCACCGATCGCGGCCGAGATCGACCGGACGGCGGAGTTCCCTGAAGCGACCGTCAAGGAGATGGGTGAACTCGGTTTCCTCGGCCTGGTCGTTCCGGAAGAGTACGGCGGCGTGGGTGCGGATATGACCAGCTACGCGCTGGTGGTCGAGGAACTTTCGCGGGTCTGTGGCAGCCACGGTATCACCGTTGCGGCGCATAATAGCCTCGGCTGCTGGCCGATCGTCGCGTTCGGCACCGAAGAACAGAAGAGACGCTTCTTACCGCCGGCGGCCGCCGGCAAATCACTGCTCAGTTTCGGCCTGACCGAGGCGGGCGCCGGTAGTGACGCCGGCGGTACGCGGACGGTTGCGGTCAAAGACGGCGATGATTGGGTGCTCGACGGTACCAAGATGTGGATCACGAACGCCCACTATGCCGACGCGCTGATTATCACGGCCAAGACCGATCCCGACGCGCGCGGCAGCCACGGCATCACCGCGTTCATCGTCCCGACCGACACCCCCGGATTCACGGTGGAGAAGAAAGAAAACAAGCTCGGCATCCGGGCCTCTGACACCGCGCCGTTGACCCTCGAATCGGTCCGCGTACCGGCTGAATTGCAGCTCGGCGAACTGGGTGGAGGATTCACGTATTTCATGAGGACTCTCGACGGAGGCCGTATATCCATTGCAGCTATGGCGCTCGGACTGGCGATTGGTGCTTTCGAGACGGCGCGCCTCTACGCCCAGCAGCGCGAACAGTTCGGCCGACCGATCGGCAAGTTCCAGGCGATCCAATTCATGATCGCGGACATGGCGACACAGATCGAGGCCGCGCGGCTGTTGACCTACCAGGCGTGCGCGCTGAAGGACGCTGACCAGCCCTTTGGCCAGGAATCGGCCATGGCCAAGCTCCACGCCAGCGAGACCGCGATGTTCGTCACCGACCGGGCGATCCAGATCCTCGGTGGCTACGGTTACACCACCGAGTACCCGGTCGAGCGGTTCTACCGCGACGCGAAGCTCTGTACCATCGGTGAAGGAACCAGTGAGATTCAGCGTATGGTCATCGGCCGTACGCTTTTGCGGGACGACTAGTACAAGGAATCCGCGCGCCAGCGCTGAGAGGAGTCAGACGTGAGCCAGCGAGCAGTCATCTGTGCCGCCTACCGGACCCCCATCGGCAGTTTCCAGGGTGCTCTTGCCTCCGTGCGTGCCCCGCAACTGGGGGCGGTGGTTATCAAGACGATCCTCGAACGGTCCGGGGTCGACAAGGAGAAGATCGACGAGGTCATCTTCGGCAACGTCTGTCAGGCCGGATTGCAGCAGAATCCCGCGCGCCAGGCGGCCATCTATGCCGGCATTCCGGCCGAGGTGAGCGCCATGACCATCAACAAGGTCTGCGGCTCGGGTTTGAAATCGGTGGCGCTGGCGGCCCAGGCCATCAAGGCCGGCGATATCGACTGCGCCGTGACCGGCGGGTTCGAGAACATGAGCCAGGTGCCCTATGCGCTGCTCAAGGCGCGCAACGGCCTGCGGCTCGGCAACGGCGTGGTCACCGACCTGCTGGTGCACGACGGACTGTGGGA
>JAUVBS010000156.1 GCA_030591105.1 bacterium
CCTTCGGCCAGGCTCTCATCGACGTGGTATATCAAGAGCTGCCCGCCCGGAAGCGCTGCATCGAACGGCGCGACGGCCGTACCGCCGCGGTTCTCCACCAGGAAATACTCCGGTCCTTGTTGGCCGCTGGTCCAGAGGCGGCCGACGAAACCGCCGAGCGCGGCCGGCCGCAAGGTGTCGGTCAGACCGACGGCTGTCGGTAACTGGCGCAGATCACACCAGCCGAGTTGCAGGCAGGAGTAGGCGTCCAACAGCGCCGGCCCAGCCCCTTGACCAGTCCCCCAGGCGCCGGCGGCCATGAGGCTGAAAACACCGAGGCCGCCACGGGCCGTCACATCTCCCGCGTCCGGTACACCGGCAGGATCGTACCGATCTTCGAGGCCCAGCAGGTGACCGGTCTCGTGGGCCCAGATCCCCAGGCCGCTGGTGAGACTCGCCACCGCGTACGCACTGGCCTGGACCCCGCGATCGACCACCGGCGGGTCGAGGTAGAACTGCAGCGGCTGGATCAAACCGTCGGTCGGGTCGTTCTCGATGCCGATGCCAGCGTGCAGAATCAGGACGCCGTCCACCTCTCCGTCGTCGTCGGCCGTACCGGGCCGTCGGTCCGGCCCTTCCATGTCCAACTCACGGAACGGCAGGCCGAGATCGCGTACGGCCGTGATGGCTTCGGTCGCCATGGCGCGTGAACGCGGTACGCCGCTGCCGCCCAAGCCGACATCGGAGTAGTCGCCCCGTTCCCCGGCGAGGTGCACCAGCGGTACCAGTGTGATCCGCAAATCGACTCGGCCACCGCTGGCGATCCGGAAATAGGAAGCCAACGTCTCACCCGTTGGGGGGAATAGGCGTGGTCCCAGTGTAACAGAACCGTCCCAGCTGGCGGGTAACCTGGTGTCGGTGAAGTCGACCGGTATGATCAGTAGACCGAAGAGCGCCGGGTCTTCGCCGGCCGCCTTCGCGGCCACGGCGAGCCGCATGGCCGCCCTTCGTCCAGCACGGCGTTCGTACAGTCGTCCGTCGGCCGGCGCAGCCTCGGCCAACAGTGTGGAACTGGCCGTCAGGCTCACGATCACGCTGGACAGCACAACGAGCCAGAGCGGGACTCGCCGCTGCCGCCGCCGGCGACAGACATGCCACCGCCCCGCGGCAACGCCGGCCGCGGTTCCCGTTTCGTACCGACCTTTGCTGTCGTTCGGCACTGCCCGAACCTTTCACTCACGTCGTCCGCACATGATCACAACCGACACACCCTACAATAAATAAGCGTTACCGACGGTACCGCGCGCAAGCGCCGCACCGCCGGTAACGCCCCTTTAAAGCCAAATAACCTCGCCCAAGTTCCCGCGCCACTCGCCCTGCGCAGCAAACGCTCGGTTTGTGCTCCGCAAAATGTGTTTCGCCGCTTTCACTCCGAAGCAAGAATTCTGGGGGGGGATAGTGTAACTCCTTGGCAATGGGGCCTCACGAAGGCTCCGCAGCCAGGATGGCGAAGGAGCCGTAGTGCAGAGTGAGCCGCCACAGGAGGTGGCGGCGAACGCCCCCAGTGCCAAGGAGTTACACTATCCCCCTACAGCCTTCCTCGAAGCTCTACAGAGTCGTCACATTTTCGGCGCCCAACTCAGTGGTTGAAATGACGTCGGCCGGTCAAGACGAGCGTAATCCCCAGCTCACGCGCCGCCGCAGCGACCTCGTCGTCGCGTATCGATCCGCCGGGTGCGATCACCGCCTTCGCCCCCGCCGCGGCCAGGGTCTGTATCCCGTCGGGAAACGGGAAGAACCCGTCCGAGGCAGCGACGCACCCTGCGAGGTCGAGCTCCTGCTCACCCGCTTTGGCGATGGCGATCTTCACTGAATCGACCCGGCTCATCTGACCGAATCCGACACCGAGTGTCGCCTGCTCATCGCCCATGACAATGGCATTGCTCTTGCCGTGCTTGCAGACCTTCCAGACCATGGCGAGCGCTTGGCTGGTGGCGGCGTCCGGCTCATCGCCGGCCACGACATTCCAGGTCTCGAGTTCAGGGAAACCGTCGTCCTCGTCCTGGTGCAGAACGATCTGCCCGTAGGCGCGGGTCTTACCGCGGGTCGCGCCGGCAAACAGTTTCGGTTCGAAGGTGAGTACGCGCACGTTCCTCTTCTTGGCCAGGCGAGCGAGTGCCGCCGCGCTGAAGGCCGGTGCCACGACGATTTCCAGGAAGCGCTTGGCCAGGATGTCGGCCGCCTCCACAGAAACTTCCTGATTGAAGGCAAACACCCCGCCGAAAGCCGACACCGGATCGCAGAGCAGAGCCCGCCGCAGCGTTGTGTCGGCATCACCCAGGCCAAACCCGCAAGGATTGGTGTGCTTGATCACTGCACAACACGGTTCTGTGAAATCGAGAACGAGTTTTAACGCTGCCACGAGGTCGACGATGTTGTTGTAGGAGAGTTCCTTGCCACCGTGCTGGGTCAGTCCGACCGCTGCCAAAGCCGGCGTGTTGGCCGGGCCGGCTGGCAACAACATCGACGCGCTTTGGTGGGGATTTTCGCCGTAGCGTAGAACGATGGCGTCGGCAGGTGGCTGACCGAGTTCGGTTTCGAACCACCCCGCGATGGCCTCGTCGTAGCGAGCGGTACGTCGAAAAACCGCAGCTGCCATACGATGACGGAACTCCAGCGACGGGTCGCCGTTGTTGAAGCGCAGCTCGTGCAACAGCTCTTCGTACTGGTCGATGCCGCTGATGACGGTAACTCGCCGGAAATTCTTGGCCGCTGAGCGTAGCAACGTCGGCCCGCCGATATCGATCTGTTCAATGGCTTCCGACTCATCGGCACCACGCGCCTGCGCAGCGGCGAACCGATAAAGATTGACGATGACCAGGTCGATCGGGGCGATCGGCGTGATGGGTGGATCCACCACATCGGTGAAATCGTCCAGCGAGGGCCCGAGGATGCCGCCGTGGATGGCCGGGTGCAGCGTCTTGACCCGTCCGCCGAAAATTTCCGGAAAGCCAGTGACCTCGCTCACATCGGTGACCGGAAAGCGATGCTCGCGCAAGAACCGCGCAGTCCCGCCGGAGGCGATCAATTCGTAATCGAACGAATGCAACAAGCTCGCGATGTCTTCGAGCTGGCTCTTGTCGGTGACACTCAACAGCGCTCGGCGTCGGCGATTCACAGGTATTTTTGCCATCGGGCAGCCTCCGCAGGAAAGAGAATTTCCAGCACCTCGTGGTACCGGCGAGAGGTTCTGGCGAGAACCTCGCTCGGTAGCTCGGGCGGCGGCGGTTCCTTGTTCCAGTCCAGGGTCTCGAGATGGTTGCGCAGAATCTGTTTATCCCAGCTCGGCGGTTCCTCTCCCGGTATGTACTGTTGCGTCGGCCAGAAACGACTCGAATCCGGTGTGAGCACTTCGTCGATCAGCGCGATTTGGCCGTCGATCAGTCCGAACTCGAATTTGGTGTCGGCTAGAATCACACCGTGGGGCTCGGCGTGCTCCGCACCAGCGCCGTACAATCTCAGCGAAAGGTCGCGTAGGGCTACCGCGTATTCGGTGCCGATCAACGCAACCACCTCCTCGTAGGTGATGTTCTCGTCGTGCCCCTCTTCCGCCTTGGTCGATGGCGTAAATAGCGCCTCCGGTAAACGATCGGCGAGCCGCAGGCCGTCCGGTAGTTGGTAGCCGCAGACGGTTCCGTCTTTCTGGTACGATTTCCAGCCCGACCCGGCGATGTAGCCCCGAACCACGCATTCGACCGGAAAGCGCTCGGCCTTGCGGACCAGGACCGACCGTCCGCCCAGCTCGGCATCAAACCGGTCGAACGGAGCCGGAAACGAGCCGACGTCGGCGGAAATCAGATGGTTGGGCACGTCGGCGAAACGAGCTAGCCACGCGAGCGTCATGACGTTCAAGACGACACCTCGCCCCGGCACCACCTCGTCCATGATCACGTCGAAAGCCGAGATGCGATCGGTCGCGACGATCAGATAGCGATCGCCCAGGTCGAACATATCCCGGACCTTGCCGGTGTAGTCCGGCGAGAGACCGAGTTCGGTGGTACTGCGTAGTGCCGACATTGGTATCTCTCCCCAGGTGTAGACGGAAATGGCGCCGAAAAACACGCCCGGGCCGCGTCGGCCCGGTCGCATTCCGATACTAGGACCGGTCGCTGGAGGTGTCAAGGCGACGGCCCGCGGTCCGCCGCCGGCCGGTCCGGTCCAGCAAGTGTCGACCAACCAAGGTGTCCGTGCCGATCCCAACGCAGTCGCAGCGACCCGTCGAGATCGGTGCGTGCGACCGAGGCCGTGTCGGTCCCCGCGACGTAAACACCGTGGTTCGGGTGGCCGTAGCGATTCTCTACACCGCAACTGATGCCGACTAGGTTCGGGCGCAGCACGGCGAGTAGCTCCTGGGTACCCGAGGTGGCACTGCCGTGGTGTCCGGCTTTCCAGTAGGTCAGTCCCGCTGACGGCACCGGCGGCAACCACGGGATCAGCCACCGTTCCCCCTCACGTTCGAGGTCGCCCGTCCACAGGGCGATCAGCGTATCTTGGTGAGTCAACCCGACCACCAGAGAACGGTCGTTTTCCTCCGGTTCGATCGGACCGGATGCCGTCGGGCGCCAGAGGACCACCGCCCACTCTCGGTAGCGGTGCAAAATCGTGTACGTGGTGGCCACGCTGGCTGCGCCCGCTTGAGCACCGCTGGGGATCGTTGCTGCTCCGCCGACCACCCAGCGCTGCACAGTTTTCGTTCTACCGAGTCGCGTGGCACCACCGGTGTGGTCAGCGTGGCCGTGGGTCAGTACTACAGCATCGATCCTGGTGATCCGGCGGCGGCCGAGCCACGGCAGAATGATCCCGTCCATGGCACTGCCGCCGTGCCAAGCCGGGCCGGTGTCGATCACTGCGCTCCAACCGTCCGGCAAACGGAGCAAGCACGCGTCACCCTGACCCACGGCCAGCTGATACGCCACCGGTCCGCCGTCGTCCACCTGCGTCGGCCCGACGCCGACGACCAGCGCTGCACCAGTAACTAGCAACGCGATCGCAATCAGCGGAGCGCCGCGGCCAGGCGGCCGCGCTCTCGCCAAAACTACAGCGGCACCGGTCAACCCCAGCCAGATCAGCAAGCGAAGCGGACCGAAACCGGCCTGTCCCACCGCACAAACACGACCGATCTCCCGTAGAACACCGGTGCCTGCCAGTAAGATACGCATGGCCAGCCAGCCGACGGCCGCCAACGATTCGGCTAGCCAGGAACAACCGGTCGCGACCAGCAACGCGCTGACCCAGGACCACACCGCCAGCGAGAACAGCGGCACGGCCAACAGGTTGATCAGCGGGGCGAGGGGATTGACGAAGCCGAATGCGCCAGCGGCCTCCGGCAGTGTAAACCAGACCGCGGCCGCCGCCACGCTCAGACCCGATACGATCGGCCGTGCCCACTTAGCGGGACCGCCACGCTGATACGGAACGAGGCGGCCAACCGCGACGATACCGCCGGCGGCCAAAAAGGAGAGCCGGACTCCCGTGTCCCAGACGCAGTTTGGTTGCCACAGTACCAACGTCCAGAGCAACAGACCTAGCGCGTGCAATGCGTCGTGACGCCGTCCGCAGATCGGTGCCAGTAGCCACAGAATCGCCATCCCACTGGCGCGTAGAACCGATCCCGGCATACCGGTCAACACGACGAAAGCCGGCAGAACCACCAGCGCCATGGACAGCCGTCCGCCGGCGCCCGGAATGAAACGCCCGACCACGA
>JAUVBS010000096.1 GCA_030591105.1 bacterium
AGTCGTGTGCCATGAGCATCAGCGACGAGGCGAGTCTCGCCGAGGCGGGCAGGCGCTTACTCGACCGCACGGAAGCTGCAGCGGTCCTGATCACCCGGGGCGAGCGCGGCATGGCGCTGTTCGAGCGCGACGGCACTGCCCACCACCTCGCCACCGAAGCGACCGATGTCTACGACGTGACCGGAGCTGGCGATACGGTCATCGCCGCCTACACTACGGCGCTGGTCGCCGGAGCCTCGTTCGTCGCCGCGGCTAATCTGGCCAACCACGCTGCCGGTATCGCTGTGCGTGAATTGGGAACTTGCGCGGTGTCCGCGCAGCAGATTGCGGCGACGATGGGATTGGAGTAAGGCTTCACGCGACGGAGTTATCCTGTTGACCAATAAAGATATACCAACCGTAATGACACGGAGTGATCTGGTCACCTGGGGCGAGCGCAGGCGTGCGGCCGGACGCACCGTAGCGTTTACGAACGGTTGCTTCGATCTACTGCACCGTGGGCACCTGGACAGTTTTTTGCGGGCCGCGGCAGAGGCCGATGAGCTCGTCGTAGCGCTGAACAGCGATCGGTCGGTCCGTCTGCTGAAGGGTGAATCGCGTCCGTTCGTACGCCAGGAAGATCGGGCGGTGATGGTCGCGGCCTTGCGGCCGGTTTCAGTCGTCACCATATTTGACGAGCCGACTCCGCTGGAGACGATTCTCGCGGTGCGGCCGGACGTACTCGTCAAGGGGTCCGAGTACGAGGAAGCGGATATTGTCGGCTCCCGGGTAGTACTGGCCTGGGGCGGGAAAATCGTCCGGGTGCCCATGCGGGCCGGCTGGTCGACCTCGCAGATCATCGCCACCATTCAGAAACTGTCCGAATGAACAGTGCCGGCTGACGCGTTGCACGGCTGCAGTAGATCGCTCGGACTTGCACAGGTGGGTACTGAAGGAGAGACCATGAGCAGGAAGAAAGTCATCATCCTCGGCGCTGCGGGCCGTGATTTTCACAACTTCAACTGTCGGTACCGCGGCAACGAAGAATACGAGATCGTCGCTTTCACGGCAACGCAGATTCCGGACATCGACGGCCGGAAGTACCCTGCCGAGTTGGCGGGTGACCTGTACCCCAATGGTATTCCCATCGCGGACGAGTCCGAACTCACCGATCTGATCGCCGCGCACAGCGTCGATTTTTGCGTCATGGCCTACAGTGACCGCTCGTACGATCAGGTCATGAGCCTGGCGTCCATCGTCAACGCCGCCGGCGCGGATTTCATGATGATGGGCGAACGCGACACCGAGCTGGTCAGCAGCAAGCCGGTCGTCAGCGTCGGCGCGGTACGCACCGGCTGCGGCAAGAGTCAGACCAGCCGGCGCATCGCGGCGATCTTGCGCGCAGCGGGCAAGAAGGTCGTCGCCATCCGGCACCCGATGCCCTACGGCGATCTGGTGGCACAGAAAGTCCAGCGCTTCGCCGAGCTGGCCGACCTCGAGCGGCACGCCTGCACCATCGAGGAGATGGAGGAATACGAGCCGCATATCGTTGCCGGCGGCGTGATCTATTCCGGCGTCGATTACGAGGCGATCCTGCGTGAAGCGGAGCAAGAGGCCGACATCATCCTGTGGGACGGTGGTAACAACGACACCCCGTTCATCAAGAGCGATCTACATGTGGTCGTGGCTGATCCGCACCGTGCGGGCCACGAGAAGAAATACTATCCCAGCGAAACCAACGTGCGGCTCGCCGATGTCGTGGTGATCAACAAGGAAGTCGAGGCGGAGTTCGACGATATCGAAACCGTCCGCGCCAACGTTCTGGACATCAACCCTGGCGTGATCATCATCGATGCGGCGAGTCCGCTGACCGTCACCGGCGAAGCCGACCTCAACGGCAAGCGAGTCCTGGTGGTCGAAGACGGTCCGACCTTGACTCACGGGGATATGACCTACGGCGCCGGCGTCGTCGCCGCACTACGCGCTGGAGCGGCCGAGCTGGTCGATCCGCGTCCGTGGGCCACCGGTAGCCTGGCCGAGACCTTCGAGAAATATCCGGATATCGGCACTCTGCTGCCGGCCATGGGTTACGGTGACGAGCAGGTGGCCGACCTCGAGCAGACGATCAATGCGTGCGAGTGTGACGTCGTGGTGATCGGGACCCCCATCGACCTGAACCGCATCGTCAAGATCGACAAACCGACGGTGCGTGTCAGTTACGAGTTGCAGGAGATAGGCGAGCCCAACCTCGAACAAGTGCTGGCCAAGTTCATCGGTTAAAATGTTTGGGGCGTCCGGTCACGAGGCCGGACGCCCGCATCTTCCGGGAGGGAATGCGTGAACATCCACGAGTACCAGGCGAAGGAGATTTTCGCCCGCTTCGGCCTGCCGGTGCCGCCGGGCGATGTGGCCACGACCGCCGACCAGGCGGTGAAACTGGCGGAACAGTATGGTCTGCCGGTCATGGTCAAGGCCCAGGTGTTGACCGGCGGGCGGGGGAAAGCCGGTGGCGTGAAATATTGCACGTCCGTCGCAGACGTCGCTGAGCACGCCGAGGCGATTCTCGGAATGGACATCAAAGGGCATACCGTCGGCAAGGTACAGATCACTCCGGCGCTCGACATCGCCGAAGAGTACTACGTCGGCATGCTGATCGATCGCAACACCAAGCGGGCGCTCTTGATGGCCAGTGCCGAGGGTGGTGTAGAGATCGAGCAGGTGGCCAAGGACAATCCCGACGCGATCTTCAAGCTGGCCATCGATCCTCGGTACGGATTGCTCGATCACGAGGCGCTCACCATGGCGCTGAAGCTGACCAACGGGGACATCAAGAAGGCCCGCCAACTGGCGCTGGCGATGCAGAAGCTCTATGCCGCATTCATGCACGCCGACGCGAGTCTGGCCGAGATCAACCCGTACGTCTTCACGCCGGCGGGGGAGGGGTACGCCATCGATGCGAAGATGAATCTCGACGACAACGCTCAGTTTCGTCACCCTGACTACGAACAGCTGCGCGACCTCGATGAGGAGAACGCGGCGGAACGCCAGGCGCGTGAGGCGGGTCTCTCGTTCGTCAAGCTCGAGGGTAACGTCGGCTGCCTCGTCAACGGCGCTGGTCTGGCCATGGCGACCATGGATCTGGTGAAATATTATGGTGGTAAGCCAGCCAACTTCCTCGATATCGGCGGCAGCTCCAACCCGGAAAAAGTCGTCAACGCGCTGCAGATCATCCTGACCGATCCGCACGTGAAAGTGATCCTGTTCAACATCTTCGGTGGCATAACGCGCTGCGACGACGTGGCGAACGGAATCATCGCCGCGACGGAGTCCATGGACATCTCCGTGCCGATCGTGGTGCGTTTGACCGGTACCAATGAGGAAGAGGCGCGTCAGCTGCTGACGCAGACCGATCTGGTGGCGGCCGAGACCATGGACGCAGCAGTTCAGAAAGCGATTGAACTAGTCAGCTAAACACGCTGTCGTCATGATAATTGCGGCTTCGGTCGCGCTTGATGAGGAGAAGCTGGAAATGGCGATTTTCGTCGACAAGAACACCAAGGTAGCCGTCCAGGGCATTACCGGCCGCGACGGCAGTTTTCACGCCCAGCAGATGCTCGAGTACAGCGATACGGTCGTCGCGGGCGTGACACCAGGCCGCGGCGGGCAAACCTTCGCCGACAAGGTACCGATCTTCGATAGCATGGCCGAGGCGGTGGGTCAGACCGGCGCCAATACCACGGTCATCTTCGTCCCGCCGTTCGGCGCGGCGGGGGCGATTTATGAGGCCGCGGATGCGGGGGTCAAACTGATCGTCTGCATCACTGAAGGGGTGCCGACCGTCGACATGGTCAAGGTCATGCCGTACCTCGCTGAACGCGGAGTGCGTCTGATTGGGCCAAACTGTCCGGGGCTGATCGCGCCGGGACTCTGTAAGCTCGGCATCATGCCGGCGTCCATCGTTGCCGAGGGCAATGTCGGTCTGGTTTCACGCAGCGGTACGCTGACTTACGAAGTTGTTTGGCAATTGCCGAGTGCCGGATTGGGCCAGAGCGCTTGCCTTGGCATCGGCGGGGATCCGGTGATCGGGACCACCTTCCTCGACTCCATCAAGGCGTTTGCCGCCGATCCTCAGACGGAAGCTCTGGTGATGATCGGCGAGATCGGCGGGGACGCCGAAGAGCGCGCGGCGGAGTATATCCAGGAGCACGTGGACATTCCGGTCGTGGCGTTCATCGCCGGCCAGACCGCACCTCCGGGTAAGCGGATGGGCCACGCCGGCGCAATCGTGTCCGGAGGCAGCGGCACCGCGGCCGAGAAAGTGAAAGCGCTCGCCGCAGCGGGTATCCCGGTGGCGGAACGTCCGAAAGATATCGTACCGCGACTGCAGGAAATCTGGCAGCGGTAGAGGTTCGGCCGAGGGCAACGGGCGCGGTCGCATTGACGGTGCAGTGCGGCGCCGACGACACCAACGGCTGGATCACCCAGCCGAGGAGCGATATGCAACAGACATATTTCATGATCAAGCCGGAAATCGTCGCGGCCGGGGACCAGAAGATCGGCGCGATCCTGGCGATGGTCAACGCAGCCGGTTTCCGGATTGTCGATCTTGCTTTGCGTAGCCTCGATCGGGCCCCTGTAGAAGAGTTCTACACCGAACACCGCGACAAGCCGTTCTTTGCCGACCTGGTCGCCTACATCGTTTCCGGACCGGTGATCGCGATCCGCCTCGAACGCGACGATGCGATCCGACGCTTGCGCGAACTGATCGGCGCGACCGATCCGCGCGAAGCTGCCGCCGGAACGGTGCGGTTTCTTTACGGCCGCTCGCTCCAGAACAACGCGGTCCACGCCTCGGCCGTCGCCGAGGACGCGGAGCGCGAACTACAGATCGTATTCGGTGGCTGAACCGCCGGTGAGCAGAGGTGTGGCGGGCGGACGACGGCGGCCGGTTGCTTGACACAAGCACGTCTTATAACTACAGTTGTGCGCTTGTATGAATCTGGATCTGGAACGGCAACCGGTCGGACGCAGCCAACTCGAATTGGCTGGTAAAGTTGATCTAGGCCCACGCGAGGGTGGACCAACGGCGGTCGAGGTAACCGGTAGCTTGGAGGTCGACAACCTCGGGAGCCGCTTCCTGCTGACCGGCAGGCTGGCTGCGCTGGGCGAGGTCGAGTGCGGGAGGTGCCTCGCACCGTGCGTGCTGGCTTACGACGTTCCGGTCGAGATCATGGTGATCTGTAGCGTAGAGATCGACGACGACATGGGCGATACGCTGGTGATCCAACAAAGAAGCGGCGAGGTCGATCTGAGTGGCGCGTTGCGCGAAGCCGCGATTCTCGCCCTGCCGCAGATCAGAGTGTGCCGACCCGACTGCCGCGGTTTATGCGCGCAGTGTGGTACAAACTTGAATATCAAGCGGTGCGACTGCACCGACGAAGCGGCCGATTCCCGCTGGGACGGCCTGCCGGAGTAATCCCGAATTGCGAACGACCTGCCGGGTCGGGCGCATCGGCTCCACTCCGCAGCGATGCGACGCTTCGGGGTTACAGCAAGGAGAGTGAAGAGAGATGGCGGTACCCAAGAAAAAAACGTCCCACGCCCGCAAAGGAAAGCGCCGAGCCAACTGGCATCTGACGCGCCCGAACCTCGACAAGTGCCCCCACTGCGGAGAGCCGCGACGCCCGCACCGGGTCTGCCGGGCTTGTGGGTATTACGGCGAGCGTGAGGTCCTGGTCGTCGAATCGTAAGGTTATGGCGCGACGGTGGTTTCGGTGCAGGGAACTGGTGGCGAGGTGATAGCTTGAACGACGCAGTGCAAAGACCGGTGGTGGCGGTCGACGCCATGGGCGGAGACCTCGGTCCCGAGGCGATCATTCCAGGGACACTAAAGGCTCTCGCTGCCGACACCAGTTTCAGCATTGCACTCTACGGGGATCCAGCGCCGATCGGTGCGCAACTCGCCCAGCACGACCATGACGCGCAGCGCGTCGAGATCGTACCCTGTAGCCAGGACATAGGCATGGGAGAGTCGCCCGCGGCGGCGATCCGCGGCAAACCGGATTCGCCCATCGTGCGCGCCATGGTCGATCAGAAGGCCGGACGCGTGCAGGCCGTTGTCAGCGCCGGTTCGACCGGTGCGATGGTTGCCACGAGCCTGGTGATTCTCGGTCGTTTGGCGTCGGTGGACCGGCCGGCCATCGGTGCTGTGGTGCCGACCATCGGCGGTGAAATGCTACTGCTCGACGCCGGTGCCAATGTCCAGTGCTCGGCCGAGCACCTGGTCTGTTTTGCGCGCATGGGGGAACTCTACGCGCGTGAAATGCTCGAAGTAGATTCGCCGACCGTGGCGCTGTTGAACATTGGCGAAGAACAGAAGAAGGGTACGGAGTTGGCCATTGAGGCGCACCGTATGTTGCGCGAGTCCGGTGTGAACTTCAGCGGCAATGTGGAGGGCAACGTCTTGTTGCTCGACGCGGCCAACGTGGTGGTGACCGACGGCTATACCGGCAATATCGTCTTGAAGTTGATCGAGGGTTTCGGTCACTTCATGGGCGAACTGGCACACGTACCGGATCTGGACGAGGCCCATCGCCAGGCAATCCGGCCGATACTCGAGTTGTTGATGAAGAAATATTCCTACGAAGTCTACGGCGGAGCACTGCTGCTCGGTATCGACGGGGTGAGTATCATTGCCCACGGCCGCAGTTCGAGCCGCGCCATCACCAGCGCGGTCAGGGTGGCTCACCGTCAGGTTCGCCTGGGGATACCGGCCAAGCTCCAGTCCATGCTCGGTGGTTAGCTCGGCTCGATCCGCCGGACGGGGAAAACCATGTTGCGCATTCCGATGATCTTTCCCGGGCAGGCGTCACAGGCGGTCGGTATGACCGCCGATCTGGCTGGACGAGTGGGCCCAGCGGCCGAATTTCTGGCCAGTGTCGACGACTTGATCGGTGCGCCTTTGACGCATCTGATGTACGACGGTCCGGCGGAGGTCTTGACCGAAACGCGCAACGCTCAGCCAGCCATCCTTGCGCACTCGGTTGCCGTGGTGCTGGCGCTCCGTGAGTTGGAGATCTACCCGACGCTGGTAGCGGGGCATTCTCTCGGCGAGTACAGTGCGGCGGTGGCGGTCGGTGCGTTGACGGCGGCCGACGGTCTGTGCGCGGTGCGTCGGCGTGGCGAGTTGATGTTCGCCGCTGGCCAGACCGCTCCTGGCAGCATGGCAGCGGTTCTAGGGCTGCCGGCGGAACGGGTGCAGGAGATCTGCGCTGAGGTATCGGCGAGCGTCGGCGTGGTGGTCTTGGCCAACCATAACTCCTCGACCCAGGTGGCTATCTCAGGGGAGATCGCGGCGGTCGAGGCGGCCATGG
>JAUVBS010000412.1 GCA_030591105.1 bacterium
GCCGGCTTTACCGACCAGACCACTCTGGGCGCAGTTTCTACGTGCCGGAAGAGTAGTCGTCGATGTACGCGATCTGCTCCGCCGTCAGCGTGTCGATGGCCACATCCACGGTCGCCAGCTTGATGCGGGCGATGTCCTGGTCCTGGGCCTCGGGTATGTCATGCACCTCGATCGCCAGCTCCCGACCCTCCTTGGCCAGCCGCACCATACTGAGGAACTGGTTCGCGAACGACATGTCCATGACCTCGCTCGGATGTCCCTCTGCCGCGGCCAGATTGACCAGACGTCCCTTGGCCAGCACGTAAATGCGGCGGCCATCATCGAGGGTGTACTCCTCGCAATTGGCGCGGATCTCGCGCTTGTTGACGGCTAGCTCTTCGAGGTCTTCGATGGCGATCTCACAGTCGTAGTGACCGGTGTTACAGACGATCGCGCCATCCTTCATGACCGCAAAGTGCCGGCCGACGATCACATCCTTCATGCCGGTCGCAGTGATGAACACGTCGCCGACCGCAGCCGCTTCGTCCATCGCCATCACGCGGTGGCCGTGCAACGTGGCCTTGAGCGCGGCGGTCGGCTTGACCTCGGTGCAGATGACGTTCGCCCCCATGCCGGCCGCACGCATGGCACAGCCGCTGCCGCAGTGACCGAACCCAGCGACGACGAAATTCTTGCCGGCCAACAGTACGCTGGTCGCGCGTATGATGCCGTCGATGCTCGACTGGCCGGTACCGAAAACGTTGTCGAAGTCCCACTTGGTCTCGGCATCGTTCACTGCGATGACCGGATACTTCAGCGCGCCGTCGCGCGCCATCGCGCGTAGTCGGTGCACGCCAGTGGTGGTCTCCTCGGTACCACCGATGATCTCGGCCGCCAGTTCGGGATGCTTGTTGTGTACCGAGAAAATCAGGTCGGCACCGTCGTCCAGGGTCATCGTCGGCTTGAGTTCGAGCGTCTTGTCGATACACCAGTAGAACTCGTCCACGTCCATGCCGTGCCAGGCGTAGATCGATATGCCGACGGCGGCGAGCGCGGCGGCCACATCGTCCTGGGTCGAGAGGGGATTACACCCGCTCCAGCTGATCTCGGCGCCGGCCGCCTTGAGTGCCTCGACCAGCACGGCGGTCTCCTTGGTCACATGCAAGCAGCCGACGATGCGTGTCCCGGCGAGACTCTGCTGGGCGCTGTGTTCCTTGCGCAGCTTCATCATCACCGGCATACGTGCCTCGGCCCAGTCGATCCGCATGCGCCCTTGCTCGGCCATACCGATCTCGCGCACCTTGTAGCCGTCGTCAGTGCTGTAATTCTCGGACATTCCGTTCTCCCGTCTCGTTTTGCCCCCACGGGGCGTTTCTACCGAGCGGCCTGACGGCCGCGGTATTTCTACTCTCTATCAGACTCGTCGCGTTTGCGTATCACTCCGCTCGATCTTCACGTCACTGACCAATCGGTTTCTCGGCCACGGCCAAGAAGACGTCCGGCCATCGCCAGCGCTCGCGTCCGGCCGGCTGCCGATCACGGGCCGCCGCCTCCGGTACGCGCCGACGTTGCAGGTAGTGGGCTAGCCTCAACCCGGCATCGTCGAACATCTGCGTGATATCCTCGCGCGTGAACCCTAGCCACTGGTGCGCCAGCTCTTCACGCAGCCAGATGAGGTCGTGCTGCGTGAACGCAATGACGATCACCTTGCCCCCGGGCCGGACCACACGCGCCATCTCGGCCAAGGCCGCCGCCGGCTGCGTCACGTGATGCAGAACCATGGCGCAGTAGGCGGCATCGAAAACCGCATCGGCAAACGGCAACGCCTGGATGTCGGCCCGCTGCAGCGTGACGTTACCGAGACCGTCGTTACGGCACAGCTCCCGCGCCCGCGTCAGCATGGCCGGTGAGTTGTCCACCGCAACCACTGTACCGGTGGCGCCGGAGAGCAGTGGCAACAGCGCGCCGGTACCGGTACCGATATCGACCACGCGCAAACGTCGGTCCACCAGCGCGGCGACCGCCCCGAGCTGGATGTCATGATGCTCGTACTCGCGCCGTATACGGTCCCAGTCGGCAGCCACACCGGCGAAAAAATCGCGGGCCAGGAGGTCTCGACCGGCCAGCACCGCCGCGAGTGCGGTGTCGTCACGGTCGGCGGTAGCGATGAGGTCGGCAGTAACCGCGACCTGCTCGCACAGCGCACTGCCACCGACGAACCCCTCCGGTCGCTGGGCCCGGTACCAGCTCCGCGTCCCCTCCTTGCGCTGTACGATCCAGCCACTGTCGCGCAGCACCGCGAGGTGTTTCGAGATGCGCGGCTGGTTCATCGCCAGGATGTGGACCAGCTCCTGGACGTTCAGCTCCTCGCGCCGCAGCAGCCGTAGCAGCCGCAACCGCGTTGGGTCGCTGACCGCCTGAAAGAGCTGGGCAGGATCGAGGGTCGGTACCGGCACGATCTCTCCATCGGTCCGAGCGGTCTGTACTGCCCGCTGTGATGAACTGAGGCGAATCAGGCTGACTCAACCCGACACATTATAGTTTATTCCTGAATCGTTATCTAGCAATTAAACGTTATACGTAGTTTGTAAGCTGGAAAACGTGTCGGTGTTGGTTCGGTGTATATGCACTCTATTACGATATTAAATGGCCGAACCGACAAAATCAGGGTCC
>JAUVBS010000048.1 GCA_030591105.1 bacterium
CTCGTGGTCGGCGTCGTGTCGCGCGGCGTTCCCTTCCAGCCGGGAATAACGTGGCGCGTGATGTCCCGGCCGATCTGATCCTGGATGACCCTCACCCGTGAGAGCGGGAACGCCTTGACCGAGCCGTCGGGCCGCGTCACGCGCAAGGCGTTGCTCTCGGCCAGCAACTCGACGGTGACGTTGTAGTACTCCCAGCCGTCGGTGGTCGTCACGATGACGTGTTCGTAAACCTGGGGTGTTTCGGGCACGACCAGCTTCGCTGCTGCAATCGGCGGTCCGTCGATCGCGCCCACGCACAGCCCACAAGCGAGCATCAATAGCACAGTTTTATTCATAATTATGGATCAGGGGTGGGTTAAAACTATGTCGCCAACCAAATAGTATTATAACAAATTATCAGATGCCTGGCAATGCCCATCCGTCGCCGCAACCGGCCTTCCTTTCCCGAACCGGCGTAACGTGCTATTTTTGCGGCTCGATTCCGACTCTAGGGCAGGAGGACGTACCGTGGGCCGCGACGTACCGCTCGAACAGCTCCAGGATCAGATCCGCACCGGTATCGGTGACACGCTGCCGCCGCCGCCGGACGAAGATCCCGGCGTCAGCCACGCGCCGGCGCGTCCGATGCTATTGGACCGCTCGGAAAAAGAGCTGGCTCTACAGAACGCCCTGCGGTACATCCCAGCACATTTACACACGGAGTTGGCACCGGAATTCGCCCACGAATTGGCGACCGACGGCCGCATCTACATGCGCCGCTACCGTCCGTCCTACCGCATGTTCGCCCGGCCGCTCGATCACTACCCGGCGCGCTGCCGACAAGCCGCTGCCATCATGCACATGATCCAGAACAACCTCGACCCGGCGGTCGCTCAGCACCCCTACGAATTGATCACCTACGGTGGCAACGGTACGGTATTTCAGAACTGGGCCCAGTATCTGCTCACCATGCGCTACCTGTCGGAAATGACCGAACAGCAGACGCTGGTGATGTACTCCGGTCACCCGCTGGGTTTGTTCCCCAGTCACCGCGACGCCCCGCGGGTGGTGGTGACCAACGGCATGGTGATCCCGAACTACAGCCGCGACGACGACTACACACGCGCAGCGGCGCTCGGCGTGACGATGTACGGCCAGATGACCGCTGGCAGCTACATGTACATCGGCCCGCAAGGTATCGTTCACGGCACGACGATCACGATCCTCGGTGCTGGTCGCCTGTACCTCGGTAACAGCGGCAGTGGTGCAAACCCGCTCGCTGGTAAGGTCTACCTCAGCAGCGGTCTGGGCGGGATGAGCGGCGCTCAAGGTCGAGCAGCGGTGATCGCCGGCTGCATCGGCGTCATCGCCGAGATCAATCCGCAGGCGGCGCGCAAACGCTTGGCGCAGGGCTGGGTCGATGAGCTGCACGATGATATCGAGAAACTGCTGCCGCGAATCGACCAAGCGAAACGCGCCAAGGAACCGGTCGCGCTGGCCTACCTCGGTAACGTGGTCGACCTGTGGGAGCGGCTGGTCGACACCGACATCGCGATCGAACTGGGTAGCGATCAGACCAGCCTTCACATCCCGTACAGCGGCGGTTACTACCCCGTCGGGTTGTCGTACGACGAAGCGAACGAGATGATGGTTCGTGATCGGGACGGTTTCAAACAGCGCGTCGGTGAATCGCTGGTGCGGCACATCACTGCGATAGGCAAGATGACCGACCGCGGCACGTACTTCTGGGACTACGGCAATGCATTCTTGCTGGAGTGCAGCCGCGCCGGCGCGGATATCCGGAAGCCGGACGGCCGCTTCGTCTACCCGAGCTACGTCGAGAGTATCATGGGCCCGCTCTGTTTCGATTACGGCTTCGGTCCGTTCCGCTGGGTCTGTACCAGCGCCGATCCGCGCGATCTCGAGGCTACCGACCGCATCGCCGCCGAAGTCATCGAAGAGCTGGCGGCCGCGGCGCCTGGCGAGATACAGCGGCAATATCTCGACAATCTGCACTGGATCCGCCAGGCCGGCGCCAACGATCTGGTGGTCGGCAGCCAAGCGCGGATCCTCTACAGCGATGAGCAAGGCCGGCGCCGGATCGCCGAAGCGTTCAACGACGCGATCGCGCGCGGCGAGATCTCCGCGCCGGTGGTCCTGGGCCGCGATCACCACGACGTGTCCGGGACCGACAGCCCCTATCGCGAGACCGCCAACATCTACGACGGATCGATGTTCTGCGCCGACATGGCGGTCCAGAACGTGATCGGCGACGGCTTCCGCGGCGCCACCTGGGTATCGCTGCACAACGGTGGTGGTGTCGGCTGGGGTGAAGTGATCAACGGCGGCTTCGGTCTGGTGCTCGACGGTAGCGACGACGCCGCACGGCGCCTGCACGCCGTACTGGCCTGGGACGTGAACAACGGCGTCGCCCGCCGCGCCTGGGCGCGCAATCAAGGTGCCGAATTTGCGGCTCAGCAGGCCATGGAGCGCGAGCCGCGTCTGCAGGTGACACTGCCGACACCGGCGCGACAGACGCTGATCGCCAAGGCGATTTCCGGCGCCTTTGGAGGTGACACATGAACGAGAAGGCCGAACGACTGCAACGTATCCAAGTCACGGCTCTGGACGAGATCCTGGGCGAGACGCTGCCGGTTCTGGACGACGGCTTCGTCCGGGTGATCGACTACATGGGCAACGACGGGGCGGTCGTGCAAGCCGCCCGCGTATCCTATGGCGCGGGCACCAAGCAGGTCTCCGACGACCGCAGTCTGATCCGTTATCTCCTGCGCAACCGCCACACCACGCCGTTCGAGATGTGTGAACTGAAACTGCACGTCCGTGTGCCGATGGATGCTTGGCGACAGTGGATACGGCACCGTACCGCTTCAGTGAATGAGACGAGTACCCGCTATTCGATCGCTATCGACGCTGCCCAGCGTACGCCGCCAGCTAGCTGGCGTTTCCAGGCTGCCAGCAACAGACAAGGCAGCGAAGGCAGACTCGACGCAGCGGCCGGCGCGGAATTGACGCAGCAGGAACGCGAACTGCAGCAGCACGCCCGCACCGTATACCAGGAACGTCTCGAACGCGGTGTGGCACGCGAGCAGGCTCGCAAGGACCTGCCGCTCTGCACCTACACCGAGGCGTACTGGAAGATGGACCTGCACAACTTGCTGCACTTCTTGGCCCTGCGCATGGACAGCCACGCCCAGCAGGAAATCCGTGCCTACGCGACATTGATCGGCGAGCAGATCGTCGCGCGTTGGGTACCGCTGACCTGGGAAGCCTTCGACGACTACCGTCTCGGCGCCGTCGGGCTCTCGCGCCTCGAGACAGCCATCGCCGCCGCGCTCGGCGGCGGTGACCGCCAGAAGGCGCTCACGATCGCTCGCGACGCCGGCTGGCTCAAGCACGGTAAGAATGGTCTGTTACGAAACCGCGAACGCGACGAGACCGAAGCAAAGCTCACCCGTCTGAACCTCGCCATTCCCTGGCGCAGCGAGCCCGACGTTTGACCCGAATCGGGGCTGCGCGAGCTCCCGGCCAGCAAGAGCGGCCGACACGACCGGGGTCAGAGCTGCAACCGTACAACGACCGGCAAGTGATCACTGACCAGATCCCCGTACAGCCCGGGGCTCAGATAGTCGTCGAGCGGGACCGTGACCGCCGTCGCAGCGGTGTCGGTAAACGCGGCGAACAGCGGCGCAGTGATCAGAATGTGGTCCAGGTGGCTGGGCCACGACGGGAAAGACCAGTTGCCAGGCGGTCCCTCGGCGATGGCCAGGTCAGCGAATTGGTACCGGTCGTCAGCCGATAAGAAATTCCAGAATACGTTGTTGGCCTGGGCGTCGGTCAACTGGTCGTTCATGTCCCCTAGCACAATGACACGCTCACCGTCGAACTCCGTCTCGACGTAGCGTTGCAGCTCCAAACAGGCGTCGCGCCGCCGCATTTCCTCATCGTACGGGTCGTCGAGATCGATCACCCCGTCGCCGCAACACTTCAGGTGGTTGTTGATGACCACCACCGGAATATCCCCATACCGGCACTCTAAGACCAGAGGTAAGCGCGGGAAGGGGCGATTGTCGTCGGGAATGTATTGGTACACCCCGCCCGGGGCCACGGTGACTTCTTCGGTATCCCACAAGATCGCCAGGTTCAGACTGAAGGATGCGCTACTGGCTCGGTACCCCTCCCAGTGCTCGAGACCGGCGAGGACAGCTTCGAACTGGAACGAGCTTTCGATCTCCTGCAGAGCGACGACATCGGCGTCGATGGCCGTGATCGCATCGACGACGTAATGCACGGTTTCGTCGCCTTCGAGAGGAAAGTGTTTCAGATTCCTGGAAGCCACCTCGAACGTCGAGTCGGTACCGACGGCCGCGCCGAGAAACGGATTCTCCGGCTCGGTCTGCAACGGATGTTGTTCGCTCTTCCCGCAGCCGAGAAGGCCGAGTCCCGTCAGTACGACCAGCAAGGTCAGGCGCTGTTGCGGCAAAGTCACGGATTCACTCTTTCTCGCTTGGCTCGAGGGCAGTGCAACGCCGTCAGGAGCAGTATGCCCTTGTCGTCACGACGTAATAATGTGCATTTGAGACGGGAATGGCCAGTCCCGGAGCCGATGCGGTCCGGACACAGCAGTGGAAAATCAGACGTCGTCGTGGTGCTGCAGACGTTTGTGCAGTTGCTGCGCTGCCACGTTGGCAGCGGCGTTACCGTGACGGGCGATGAAGTTGTCCGTGAATTCTCCTAGGGGCTGCCCGAGATCCCGCATCGCATCGATCATCGGCTCGACCGCCACGGTACCCATACTAGCGAGCTGCTGGATCGCCTGGTCGACGAGGTACTCCGACACGCCCGGAGTGCGCGCGATATCGATCAGAGCCCGCGCCGATTCTTCATCGCCGACCTTGGCCAGCGCGACCAGGGCCTGGTGCCGCACCGCGTCGACCTCGCGCTCACGGCGCGCGGCATCGCGCAGATCGGTCCTCGCTGCTGGATCCTGGAGCTGGCCGAGGGCCCAGGCAGCCTTGCCGCGCACACGAGCGTCGCGGTCACGGACCAAAGCCACACGCAACGGATCGCTGAAGTGAGGTTCGCCAAGCCGTCCCATGGCGTAGGCAACCTTGGTGCGCACCACCGGATCGGGATCGACTATTAGCGCTGTCGTGAGCGCTTCGCGCACCGCCGGCACGGCACTACCGGTCGCCAAGCCGACGGCAGCGGCCGCGCGCTCGGCCGGATCGGACGACTGTAAACCGGCCAGGTTAGCACTCAACCGTGGGTTGAGTTCCACCAGGTCGACGGAAATCTCACCTCCGGACCCGGCGACCGTGGGACCGACCTCGGCCTCCTGATCGGCGACCGCGGTCGCGGTGATCCTCACGATCTCCGTACCCGGCGGCATTTTTTCCCAACGGTCCAGCAGCCAGGCGCGTAGCCCGATCATCATGGCTATGGACACGACCAGAGCGGCGACGATGCGGATCATGGTTTCTCAGCCTCCTGTTCGCACGACCACCCTCGATTATCGGCAGCGGTTCGTACGTCCTGAGCTTCGAGTCGCCGCGGAGCGCAATAGCCGCGGCGATGTGGTCGTCTGCAGGGCTTGGCCGGCGTTTCAAGACCGTTCTCGACTGCGCACGGCTGCAGGATGGGGAATGCGGATACGGAGACAGATGAAAAACCCGGCCACGGCAATGGCCGCAGCGATCAAAAACACCCAGCGGTAGCCGTATTGCTCCCAGATCACACCGGACACGATGGGCAAGGTCATCGCCACTGCATGGTCGATGGTGATCCCGAGCGAAATGGTCGGGGTGATGTCGGCTTCGTCGACGGCAATCTTCTGCAGGTAAGTCGTCCGCGCCACGCGTAGCGCGAAGAGCACGTGATCGAGCACATAGGCGGCATAGAGCAGATAGAGATCGTAAGGGGGCGCAACCAGATCCGCTGCAAATGCATAGACGAGGCAGACGATCAACAGTAGTAGTGAGTCCGCGGCGAGTACGACCCGCTCGCCCACCCAGTCGATCACGTCGCCGAGTAGCGGCCGCAGCACGACTCCCAGCGTCGAGGAGACCAAAAACAGCAAGGCTATGGTCGTCACCGGGACGCCGCGCACTGAAACCAGCAACCAGGTCCCGAACACCAGGAAAATCTGTTTACGGATGCCAAACAACGCGCTGATGACGTAAAACAGTCCGTAACGCCGCCGCACCACCAGCCGACGCGAGGGGCGATCACCGTGCCCGATCCCGAGCCGGAAGTAGAACCAGCCGGCGATTACCGCCGCGATCGCCGCACCGAAGTAAAAGAGGTCGAAACGATCGCCAGCAAATCGGGCGATCAGCCAAACCAGAGCCACCCCGCCGATCACGCCCAGATTGCGTGCACCGCCCAGTTGTCCCAACCGGTGACCCTCCGCGCCGGCGCGGGCCAGTTTCAACCCCAGCGGGCCCTCGACTGCGAAGATGATGTGGTCGCCCAGCGACCAGACGAAGACCCAGACCACCACCAGCCACCGGCCGTCAGCCAAGTACCCCAGACCCAGCGCACCGGCAGCAGTCAGCAGCATCGCCACCGCGGCGATACGACTCTCCCGCAAGTGGACGAGTAGACCGCCGATAACCCAGAGGATCAAGAACCCGGGCAGTTCGCGCGGCAGCTCGAGCCAGCCGCGCTCCTGCGCGCCAAAACCGTGCACCTGGGCCAGGTAGTTGGTGAGCGTCGCCAGGAAGATGCCCGAAGCGGCTCCGAAGAACAGGGTGGCCAGCAGAACAGACCAGAGATCTTTACGCCGGTTCGCGCTCAATCCGGATCACCCCCTCTGCGGTTTCTCGTACCGGCTCTTGCCGCCACCGAAGCACACCTGTTATCGTGCTCATACGGCTGCGTGGCGTAGCATCCGCCAATGCGATACCGGGCTGGAACCATACAATGACCTGGCGACGAATACTCATCTTGCTGCTGAAGTTCGTCGGCGCCTGCGGACTGCTGCTGGTGCTGCTCGAGCTGGGCACGCGGCTGCTCGCTCCCGTCGATCGTTTCGAGTACATCCCCAACACCTACGACCGCGTCGTCGGTATCCGGCAGCTCCCCAACGCGCGTGGCTTCATCGCCTGTCCCGAGTACGAGATCACGCTGCTGATCAACGAACAAGGACTGCGCGATCGACGGTTAGAGTTACCGAAACCGACCGGCACACGTCGCATCCTCTGTCTCGGCGACAGCTTCACCAACGGGTTCGGTGTCGCTCCGGAACAGACCTTCGCCAAGCTTCTGGAGCGAACCCTCGCCAACAGTGACAGCGAGGACACGTCCACCCGTTGGGAAGTGATCAACGCCGGGGTCGCGGCTACCGGCACCGCCCACCAGCTAGCCTGGTACACCGCCGACGGCTATCGTTACGGCGCCGAGCTCGTACTGTTGACCCTCAGCCCCAACGATTTTCTCGACAGCGCCATCAGCGGTTTGTGGTCTCTCTCGTCCGACAGCACACTGATCCAGCACCCGGCGCCGCGCAGCCGGACACTCGGAGCGCTACGCCTGACCCGCTACCTCCCCGGCTACGCCACCTGGTTCGCGCGTTCGCACTTTCTGAATGCCGTGAAGCAGCGTTTCGCGCAGCGTCACCACGCCCACCTCGAGCAGGACAGCCGGACCGCAATCGATGCTGCCGACGAGAGGCACCAACAAACTGCATTGACCGGTGCATTGCTACGTCGCTTGGCTCAAGAGTGCCAGGAGCACGGCGCGCGTCTGGCCGTGCAGATCGTCCCACCGCTGACCGGTAGCGGAGAGGTCGAACAGCAGACGCAGCAACTCGTCGCGTTCCTGGCCGCCGAAGGTATCGATTGCATCGACCTGCGCGACCCGTTCGCCCAGCAACAAGATCAGGGCTTGCTCACCAGCTACCGGATCGATGGCCACTGGACCACCGACGGCCACCGGATAGCCACCGAGCAGATCCGGGCGTGGCTCTACCGGTCGCCGCTGCTCCCGGTCGATCGCTCTGGCCGCGGACGCTGATCTGGGCGCCGCCGGTACAACCAGGTCAGTCGCGCCAGCCGCTCGCGGGCAGGGTCGGTAAACGCCGAGGCGGGCATCCGCCAGTCCCAGTTACCGCTACCGGCACCTGGCAGGTTCATACGCGCCTCACGTCCCAGACCGAGGACATCCTGCATGGTGGCGATAAACGTGTGCGCAACGGACATCATCCCCAGCCGGATGAAGGTCCAGTTCGCCTCGTCGATCGGATCGGCGAGATACTCCTGCACGAAATGTCGCGTGCCAGAGTCGGCATCGTGGTGCCACCAGCCGAGGGTCGGATCGTTGTCGTGGGTCCCCGCGTACACGACGCAGTTGTGTCGGTGTGCGTGGGGCAAGAAGAGGTTGGTCGGATCACTCCAGGCGAACTGCAGGACTTTCATACCGGGTAGATCGAAGCGGTCGCGCAGCGCCTCGACCTCTGGTGTGATCACACCGAGATCTTCCGCAACGATCGGTAGGCGACCGAGCTGCTCCGCCACCGCGGTGAAGAACTCCGCACCTGGCCCAGCTACCCAGCGGCCATTGACCGCCGTCTTGGCGCTCGCCGGTACCTCCCAGTACGCTGCGAAACCCCGGAAATGGTCGAGCCGCACGATATCGACACAGGCCAGAGCGGCCCGCAATCGCCCGATCCACCAGGCGTAATCCTCAGCACGACAGCGTTGCCAATCATACAGTGGGTTGCCCCACAGCTGGCCCGTCTCGCTGAAATAATCGGGCGGAACGCCGGCAACGACTGTCGGCGCGCCGTCGGCGCCGAGCTGGAACAGATCGCGCCGGACCCAGACGTCGCAACTGTCGTGAGCGACGAAGATCGGCAGATCGCCGAAGAACCGGATCCCTTTCGCCGCCGTGTATTCGCGCAGGCGTCCCCACTGCCGGAAAAATACCCACTGCTGAAACTTATGGTCGGCGATCGCTGCGGCGGCTTCGGTGCGGGCGCCTGAGATCGCTCCGGGCTCGCGCAGCGCTAACGGCGAGGGCCACGCGGTCCAGGCCTTGCCGGCGTAGCGGTCCTTCAGCGCCGCGAACAGAGCGTAGTCTTCGAGCCAGTCACTTTGCGCGGCGCACCAGGTCGTGAAATCCTCGCGTTGCGCGGTGGTCCCGTGCGAACGGAAACGCGCGGCGGCACGCGCGAGCAGGCCGTGCTTGAAGCGGATGACCCAGCCGTAATCGACGCGATCGGAGGGGAGATCGGGTATCTGAACCAGATCGGCGCGGGTCAGCCAGCCGTCCTCGACGAGGTGCTCGAGACTGACGAGCAGAGGGTTGCCCGCGAACGCGGAAAGTGTCTGATAGGGAGAATCGCCGAAAGTGGTCGGGCCTAGCGGCAGGATCTGCCAGACACTCTGCCCCGCTTCACTGAGCCAATCGACGAAACGGAAGGCGCTAGGTCCCAGATCGCCAATACCGAACCGTCCCGGAAGCGAGGTCGGGTGCAGCAAGATCCCGCTGCTACGCGGGAACTGTTCGCGCTCTCCGATGGTCGTCGTCACGCAGTCTGCCTGTCGGGCTTCGCTCGTCGCGGTCATGGGGTTGCCGTTGCGGTACTC
>JAUVBS010000512.1 GCA_030591105.1 bacterium
ACGAGTAGTGCGGTGCCGGTCTTCATCGTGGTGGCTAATTGCAGGTCCATAGCTCGCTGATCGGTGCGGCGGCCGTGCCCTTCCAGCTCGGTCCACCGTTGCCCGAGATGGTCACCACGTCATCCGCCGTGAACGGCTCGTTGCTCTTGTACCAGATGTCGTCGTCTTCGTGGCCGGTCAGTCCCGGGCAGCCGGTTGACGCCGTATAGCTCGCGACCATGGTGTCGCTGTCGAGCAGTGCCGCTGGGTCCGCCATCGGGTCGAGGCTCGAAGCAAACGGGTCGTTCTCGGTGACCACCACCTCCGGCTGTGCATCACAGGTCGCCGGGGGTGTGCAGACCTCCTGTGCGGCCCACCAGATGACCTCGATGCGCCGATCGTCGGTGAAGTTGAAGAACGTGTACCACCACTTCTTGAAGTTACCGGCTCCGAAGGAGCTGAGGTCGATGATCCCGTCGGACTGAATGCCCCAGCCTCGGATCCCGACCAACACCGCGCTCGCGTCGATGTCGGCCGCCGCGGCCACCGCCTCGTCAAAGTGGGTACGCATCGTGGCCGGCTCAAACCCCGGGGGGAGCGTTCCGGCGGTGGAGTCGTTGCTGAAGAGGTGTACAGGGAGGTAGCCACCGGGATCGAAGACACAGGAGTAATCGGGATCGGCCGTACCGTCCGGGCCGAAACCGGGAACATCGAATTCCGCGAACGGCTTGAGTTCATTGAACAGCGTGTCGACGACGACCGGGTAGAGGGCATAGGTACCGAGCGCCAAACCGGACGGGTCGAGGGAGAAGGTGCCGCCATCGGCGGTGGTCGAACTCCAAACGACGGTCTCGTTGCTGCGATAGATCTGACTGCCGGCGCTTCCGGCGGCATCATATGGCGCGATGAACATGGTCACCGTCGCGATGCCGGCAGGTGCGGACGCCTGCACGGTGACGTCGGTCGGGCCCGTGATCACCATGGGCAGTGCCGAGACGGTGATTGTCGGCAGGTCTAGCTGCATGAGCAGGTGCGACGCGTGCGTCGCGATGTTGCCAACGCCGTCAGTGGCACGAATTTCGTAGTCCCAGCGGCCGTTGGTGAAGAAGTACTGGAAGAGGTTCGACGTGCCGAGCTTCATGGTGCTGAAAATATCGCCGCCCTGCGCGCTCATCGGCGCCGGTGTATCCCAGTCCAGCGTTGGCGCGGCTGGGTCGAGAAGTGCAAACACCACCGTGGAGACTCCAGCCGGATCACGCACGGTTGCGGTCACCCGTGCATGACAGCCGATCGTCGTGCCGGTCGCCGGCGTGAGAGCGGAGATGGTCGGTGCGATCTGGTCATCACTCGGGCAGGTCGCCTCACTGCAGTCCTGATCGACGCCGTCATCACAGGAGTCCGTCGCGCCGGGAAAGACGTCGGCGTTACGGTCGTCACAGTCGGTTCCGCTGCCCCAGGGGAGATCGATACGCAGGGCGCTATCGGCGTCGCAGTTCTCGATGGTGCCACCGCTGGTGATCGGGAACCTGAGTGTGTCTTCGGCCGGATCACACTCCTCGCCGTCGAGTAGTCCGTCGCCATCGGAGTCGTCGAGCGTGCGGTCGGTGCCCCATATGATCTCGTCGACGTTGCCGAGCCCGTCTCCGTCTGCGTCACCATCGTCGGCCGGGCGGCCCAGCGGATCGAGTGCGCTCGAGAAGACCACGTCGGTGACCTTGCCGGACGTCACCACAAATAGGTCGGATACCCACCGTCCGAGGAACAATGGCGTGGTCTCACCGGTGACGACGCCGGTGAAGACTACCTCGATTGTGTAGTTG
>JAUVBS010000067.1 GCA_030591105.1 bacterium
CCGCCATGGGGCGGCGCTCCGTAACCGAGGGATTCCAGGAAGAAACCGAACTTGGCCAGGTATTCGTCTGCCGACATGCCGACGATGCGAAAAACCTGCTCCTGCACGTCACGCTGGTGGATCCGGATGCTGCCGGAGCCGAGTTCGACGCCGTTGCAGACGAGGTCGTAGAGCTGCGCGCGCACCGCACCGGGATCCTGCTCCAGCGAGGCCAGGTGTTCGGGATACGGCTGGGTGAACATGTGGTGGCAGGCGTTCCAACCGTCACCGTCGGCGTCGCGCTCAAACAGCGGGAAACCGTGAACCCAGGTGAACGACCAGACATCAGCGGGGATCCATCCCTCACGGGTCGCCAGCTCCAACCGCAGGTCGCCCAGCGCCGGCAACACCACTGCCGCCGGCCCGGCACCGAACAACACCAGATCCCCTTCGCGCAACGACAAACGCTCTGCTAGCTTAACCACGAATTCGTCGGTGAGGAATTTCGTGATACCTCCGGTCAGTCCGTCGGCCCCGACCTTCACCCACGCTAGTCCCCGCAACCGGCGCTGCTTGACGAACGCCTCGAGCTCGTCCACCTGCTTGCGGCTCACCTTGCCGAGCTGCGGTCCGCGTAGGCAGCGTACCGTATCGCCTGCCGCCACAGCTTTCTCGAATACCCCAAATCCACAACCCGGCACCAGATCGCTCACATCCTCGATCCGGCAGCCGAAGCGCAGATCCGGTTTGTCCGAACCGTAGAGATTCATCGCTTCGTCGTAACCGATACGCGGAAACGGTATCGCCACATCGATCCCGGCTGCTTCGGCCCAGATCACGGCTATCATGCGTTCGACCAGGTCGAAAATCTCATGTTCGCGGACGAAGCTCATCTCGAGATCGATCTGGGTATGTTCGGGTTGCCGGTCCTTGCGTAAATCCTCGTCGCGCAGACAGCGGGCGAGTTGGAAATAGCGGTCCACTCCCGCCGTCATCAGAATCTGCTTGTACAGCTGTGGACTCTGGGGCAGGGCGTAGAACTGTCCGTGGTGGATACGGCTCGGTACCACGTAGTCACGGGCACCTTCGGGGGTAGTCTTGATCAGCAGCGGCGTCTCGACCTCGAGGAAGTCATCGGCGGCGAGGAAACGGCGGGCGGCCATGGCGGCCAGATGCCGTACACGCAGATTGTGGGCCATGGTCGGGTGCCGTAGCTGGAGGTAGCGGTACTGCATACGCAGCTCTTCGCTGGCGTTCTCCGCCTGGTCGATCTGGAACGGCAGTGGCGCACTCGGGTTGAGAATCTCCAGGCGGTCGGCGACCACCTCGACCGCGCCGCTCGGCAAGTCGGGATTGACCATGCCCTCGGGCCTCGGCCGCACGCGACCGCTTACCGCGATGACCGATTCGAGCTTGCAACTCTTGGCCACCTTCAACGGTTCGCCGGCATCGCAGACGACTTGCACCAACCCCCAGCGATCGCGCAGAGCAATGAAGACCACGCCGCCGAGATCTCGGATCCGGCTGGCCCAGCCCGCCAGTGTTATGATTTGGTTATCCAGCGCCACCGTCACATCGCCGCAGCGGTGACTGCGTAGCAGCTGGTCCGCGCTCCGTTCGTCCACTAGCCGAGCACCTCCCGGACGGCGGTGAGAATCTCGCCCTTCGGGGCCGGGAACTGGACGCCGGTTTCGAGGTTTTTCAGTTGCAACTGACCACTGGCCATCTCGTCTTCACCGGCGATCAGAACCACACCGGCACCGCGCGCGGCGGCCGACTTCAGCTGCGATTTGAGCGAGCGATCGGTGGTGTCGATTTCGACTCTGAACGCCCCGCGTAACCGGTCAGTGGCGACCAGAGCGTAACGTTGCGCGGCGGTACCGCGGCAAGCGACGTAGACATCGACTGGCGACTGGCGGCTGCGCTGCGGATCGACCGGTTCGTCACCCAGATGGCGCAACGTGCGCTCGATGCCGATGGAGAAACCGATGGCCGGTGTCGGCGCCCCCCCACACTGCGCCAGGAGGTCGTCATAACGGCCACCGCCGCACAGGCTGCTGCGCTTGTGCCCGCGTTCGGCGGTGATCTCGAAAGTAGTGCGCGTATAGTAGTCGAGACCGCGTACTAGAGTCGGATCTTCCTGATAATCGACACCCAGATCGTCGAGTACGCCGCGGACCACCGCATGGTGATCACGGCAAGCGTCGCAAAGCGAAATGTGAATCGGCGGATGTTCGGCAAGGAGCGCCTGGACCGTCTCATCCTTGGCGTCATACAGACGCAGCGGGTTGACCTCGCTACGCCGCCGAAACCGTTCGGGCAGACGGTCGCGGTTTTCACGCAGAAACACCCGCAGTCCGTCCAGATACGCCGGCCGACATGCCGCGCAACCGGTGGCGTTGAGCAGGACCTGCAGGCCGTCCGCATCCACCGCATCGAAGCAGGCGAGTGCAGTCTGGATCACCTCCGCGTCGAGCACGGGGCTGGCCGAGCCGATGGCCTCGATCCCGACCTGGTGGAACTGGCGATAGCGCCCGGCCTGCGGACGGTCGTGCCGGAACATCGGTCCGATGTAGTAGAACTTGACCGTACCCGGCTGGCGGCTCAGACCGTTCTCCAGGTAAGCTCGTGCCACCGAGGCGGTCATCTCCGGTCGTAGCGTCAGGCTCTCGCCACCCTTGGTCTCGAACGTGTACATCTCCTTGTCGACGATATCGGTGCCCTCACCGACTGAACGCAGAAACAGATCGGTCGACTCGATGATCGGCGTGCGGATCTCACCGTATCCGTAACGGGCCAGCACCTCTTCCCAGCGCTCCTCGCACCAGCGCCAGCGCTCGACCTCCTCCAGCAGGATGTCGCGCGTGCCCTTCAAGCGGCGGTACTTCGGGTTCATCACTCGCCCCTTCGAGATCGTCGGCTACGGTCGCGGCCAGAATACGACCGCCCACACGCAAGAGTCTCAAGCTGGCACAATATGCCTCATTCGGCCGCTGGGGGCCAGCCGGGAAGGTACCGACGCCCGATGGCCTGCAGCTCCGGCTCGAGCAGGATATTGAACCCGGCCAGACCGAGGCGGGCCAGCCCGTCTCGAACTGCCCTGCGTTCGGGCAGTTCACCGTCTTCGTAGCGGCCCACATTCACCAACATCTCGGTCAGCACGATACGATCAGCTCCAGACCAGGTGCGGGCCGCGAGCACCACCACATCAGGTAGTGGTTCGGTCAATTCCTCTATCCCCCACGCCGACGGTGAGAGCAGCCCGTCGCTCAAGAACCGTTGGGCAGCCCATTGGCGCACCACCGCGTAGTCGAAACAGCCCAGCCGAGCCGCGTGCAGCACCGGGGTGTGGTCGTAGGGATCGGGTCCAAAAACACAACCGGCGGTAGCTTGCCGTGATTCATCCGGGCTGACGTCGGCAGCCCGGCGCCAGACCGGACCGCTACCGGCCAGCGAGAGCGAATCGCCCAGGACCGTGCGCTCCGGCGCCAATTGCCACGGTGCTTCGAGGTGAGGAGCAGTTCTTCGATAGACCAGTACTGCACGCGGCCGCAGGTTGTAAGGTGCGGGCCGGCGGCCGCAAGCCACCGGTACGAACCGTTCGGTCGCCAGCGTGAGGGCGACGAGATCAGGGCAGATCACCAGATCGGCCGTGGCGGCGAGTTGGCGGAATTCGGCGGGATCGGTCGCGACGATCAGATCCAAAGGTTGGTCGACCGCTCGGGTCAGAGCCGCGGCCAGAGGCGCGAAAGCGGCCGTCCCGCGTTGCGCACCCAACGGGTCGAGAACCAGTAGCACCCGCCGTCCGGACCCTTCGTTACCCCCGGGGAGTAACACGGCGCCCAGTGCCAGCAACAGCACCAGACCGGTGACCACAAAAGACGAGATCCAGATGTGCCGACGGCCGCGGCCACCGGCGGCCTGGTTGTCATCTGCGCTCATGGCCGTTGCCGCCGGACCGAATCGGGCGGGGCGTCGCCGATGATGACCATGAACTGTTCCGGCTCGAGGGCGACCACCTGTAGCCAGTCGGGGTGGTCGACCTGTCCGCTCAGCCGGTAGATATCCTCGGCCAAACCGCTCAACGGAATGGTCACCACCAACCGCGCGGGCACCAGGGCGTTCACGGAAT
This sequence comes from bacterium, assembly GCA_030591105.1. Taxonomy (GTDB): domain Bacteria; phylum Krumholzibacteriota; class Krumholzibacteriia; order LZORAL124-64-63; family LZORAL124-64-63; genus JAUVBS01. The sequence continues at coordinate 4,112 of JAUVBS010000067.1, forward strand.
CGGCAGGACCGCGCACCATCACGTCGGCCACCGGCGGCGACACCACGGCGGGCGGCTGCCCAGCATCGACCAGCAGGACAACCGGCACATTGGAGAGGGTTCGGTCTTCGACCCGCGCGATGCGGGCGTGTACTCTCACCACCGACGGCATCGGTACCAGCAGCGGTTCCGGCGACACCAACTCTCGTTCGAGGGTTTCGCTCTGCCCAAGACGGTCGAGTTCAACCGGCGCCGTCGGTACCACCGAGATCCCGGCCAAAAACCTGGCCGGACCTGCCAACTCGACGCTATCGGGCGTTACCGAGATCGGTTCGAGAAAGAGCCGGTCCTCGGGCAGGCGACCTGTCAACTCGATGGCGACCGGCAGCCGCCGGACCACTTGCTCGTCGATGCGCAACCTGATCGTGGTGCTGGGTCCGACTCCGCGCACCTGCAGGTCGGTATGTAAGCCCGTGTGCACGTCCGACCGCGAAACGCTGTAGCCGTACGAGGGTGCCGGCCGCGCGTCCGCCAGATCGATCTGAATCCGGCCCACCTGCCGATTGAGGTACTTGTGTGCCAGCAGCCGCAGCTTGCTACCGTAAAGACGCACGTCGATCAGACGTGGCACTTCGCTGCCGGCGGACGTGTATTGCGGCGGCAGATTGACCAGTTCCACCGGCAAGGCGAGGGTCGCTTCGGTATCCGTGGTCGATGCGACCTGGATCCAGATGACAATCGCGAGCGCGACGCACGCCAGTTTCAGGCCCAGCCGGTTCATCGAGACCTCAATCCACTTCGGGTAGCATCAGTGTCTGGCCGATTTTCAGACCCGCGGAATTCAGATTGTTGCGCTGCGAGATCTCGGTCACGGTCGTGCCGTAGCGCCGGGCCAGCTTCCAGAGACTGTCGCCCCGGCGCACCCGGTAGTTCTGCGTCCAGCCCCCTTTGGGCATCAGCAGCGCAAGCGCCACCTCATCCTGTCGGTAACGCAGCACCGCTGCGACGACCAGTTCCGCCAGCAACTTCCGCCCCTTCTGTTTGCTGAGCAAACGCCGGTCGTCCGGATTCGACAGGTAGGCCAGTTCGATCAGAGCCGACGGCATCGCCAAATTACGCAGCACCTGGAAACGGGCCTGTTTGACCCGCCGCGCGTCGACCTGATCGCTGGCCCGCGCCGACGCCAAGACGTACTCGGCCAGACGGCTCGACTGATACAGCACCTGGGTCATGCGCAGGTCCATGAGGATCGATACGACCAGATCGTTGCCCGCGTTCTCGGGCGCGAGACCCACCAGGTCGGCGGCATTCTCCTTGTCAGCCAGCTCCCGCGCCTCACGGTCGGTCGCTCCCTGCAACGACAGGAAGTAGACTTCCATCCCCTTGATCGATCGCTTCCGGTGGGTATTGCAATGGATCGACAGAAACAGGTCGCCCTCAGCCTCGCGGGCAATCTCCACGCGGCGTGTGAGGCTCGGGTAGTAGTCCTGCTTCCGGGTGAGAACCGTCCGATACCCCGGCAAGTCGTCAATCATCTTGGCCATACGGCGACAGACGTCGAGCACGACGTCCTTCTCGCGGATTCCGTTGCGGATCGCCCCTGGGTCCAATCCGCCGTGGCCGGGATCGATGACCACTGTGTACGGCCGAATCACCGGCTCCGGTTTTGGTACCGTCCCGGTGCGCGGCTGCCGATTCTGGGAACGATACACGTCGAGCACGATGCGGTGCGGCCGCCCGTCCGCCGCCGGCAGGGCGAACACCTTGAATTGGGCCGCCAACTCGAGATCGACTACGATCTGGGCCCTCGCGTTACCGCTGTTACGACGGATCTTCTGGACGAGTCCATCGGCAACACCAACCGTTGCGGTCGTGCGGAAGCTCGCCCCGGGGATATTCACGACGATGCGTTCGGGATTGGCGACCTGGCGCACGGCGTACGTGCTCGGCTGGCTTAGATCCAGGACGATCCGCGTGTGGTCGGGGCCGGTGAAGTAACGGATGCGCACGATCTCGGGCGCTGCCCACGCCGACGCGACACTGCCGAGCACGCCCAACGACGCGATCAGAACAGCCCACAGCAGCGATCGACGGGTACAGCGACCCGCTCCGCGGCGATTGTTGTTCGGCGGCCTCATGCCCGAATGTCGCTCCTCTTCCCGAACTCGAGCCAGCGATTGCCCCAGCCCGGGCCCGGTCAAACTAGCACAACGCCAATTGACTGCCAAGGGAAACCGATGTTGCCATTACTTGAAATTAGCGGGTCGAGGCCCCCGGAGCCAACAGTTGACCCCGATTAATTCGTGAATCACCGTCACGAGGGGGGGTAACCGTTCGCAGCCGGAAAAGAGGCTCGCAACGAGATCTAATTGCGGTAGGCGTAGGAATCGAGAATATACGAAAGCGGATTGACCGCGCGTCCGGCCAGCCGGATCTCGTAGTGCAGATGGGGCGCCGTGGAACGCCCGGAGTTGCCGGACTCGGCGATCAAGTCGCCGCGCTGGACTTTCTGACCCTTCTTGACGTGCACCTTGTGCAGGTGGGCATAAACCGTCACCACGTCGTTGCCGTGATCCACCTTGATCATACGTCCCAGACCGCGCTGTATCTGCGTAGCGACGACGACACCGTCACCGCTTACGCGTACCGCGCTGCCGACCGGAAGCGAGAAATCGATCCCGCGGTGAAACGTCTGCCGACCGGTGAAAGGATCGCTGCGCAACCCGAAGCGCGAGCTGAGCCAGCCGGTATCGCAGGGGCGGATCGAAGGGATGTGATCACGCGCCATCGACCGGGTCGTCAAGGTATCGAGGATCGCCTGGAAGCCTTGCCGTTGAATCCGAGCCTGACGAACCAGCTTGCCGAGCTGCTGGCTCAGCTGATCACTCTGGCCGCCGGCAGGCCGTTCATCGCCCGGCAATTCGTCGTTGAAATAGTTCAACGGTCCACGGCCACCGACACCGGCCTCGAAGGTCTCCGGATCGATCGGTTCGAGATCGACCGCCAGAGCCACCATCCTCTGCAGAGCGTAGACCTCGACCAGCTCGTGCTCAAGAGTCCCCACGTGGTTTTCCAGACCGGCAATCCGTAGCTCCAGGTGCTGGTTCTCGCGGACGAGCTCCGATCCACCTGGTAGCCAGCTGTTGCCATAGCCCAGACCGACGATGTACATGGTAGCCAACACCAAAAGAGCCGCGATACCACCCAGAGTCACCGATATCGACCAGCCGCTGATGTGCAACGGACGCGATCGCCCGTCATCGTCCGGGACGTAAAGAAACGAGTAATTTTTCTTCAGCTTCATGGCTCTTTGCAAATCCGTCGCCGCAGCTGCCAGCCCTGGCTGCTAGCGATTGATCCGGGTTGGATCCCATCTCCGTGCACTCAAGTTCGCCTCAAAATACCCTAGAAGATCGTGTTGTCAACCAAGCGCCGCAAATTGCACTCTGCGGGCCCATGAAGAAGCGCCCAGGAGGTATGAGCAAGGACCGCGCCAGGGTTGGCGACAGCGGACTAATGTCCTGTCCCCGCGGATCAGGATACTAGTAATAATCTTGCAGGAGGGCACGGGTGGTCGAACCCCGCATCTTCTCGAGCGCCTTCTCCTTGATCTGGCGGATACGCTCACGGGTCAAGCCCAAACGTTGCCCGATCACTTGCAACGTCTGCGCCTCCTCGATGCTCAGCCCGAAGTACTGGATGATGACCCGGCGCTCGCGCTCGGTCAGACCGGCTAGCGCCCGTCGCACATCTTCGCGCAGACCTCGTTCGAGTACTGCCAGGTCCGGGGCAGGCTGATTCTCATCCTCGAGGGTCTCGCCCAGAGGCCGGTCGTCCCCTGCGTCGCCACAGTCGTCGATACCGAGTTCGACACGGTCGGCTCGCAACGCGTGGCGCACCTCGTCGGGGTCGACTTCGAGTCGCTCTGCGATCCGCTCGGCGTCGGGGTTAATGACCCCTTCGTTCTGTAGTGCCTGGCTCGTCCGGCGGATCTTGACCAGGAGCGCGGTCTGATTCTGAGGCAGACGGACGATACGCGATTTGTCGAGTAACGCCTGCATGATCGTCTGTCGAATCCACCAGACGGCGTACGAAATGAAACGGAAGCCACGTTCGGCGTCGAAGCGGTGGGCCGCCTTGATCAGTCCGAGGTTACCTTCGTTGATGAGGTCCGACAGCAGCAAACCCTGGCCGATGTACCGCTTGGCAACCGAGACGACGAAACGAAGGTTCGCCCGCGCCAGACCGGCGAGGGCCTCCTCGTCACCCGCCGCGATTCGCCGCGCCAGGGCGACCTCCTCTTCGCGGCTCAGCAAGGGGTAGCGGTTGATATCTCTGAAGTAGACCTCCAGGCCCTTTTCGTGAGTAGCGGGTACGAGATTCCTACGGCTTGCCATGAGGCACGCTC
>JAUVBS010000275.1 GCA_030591105.1 bacterium
CCACCGAGTACAGGTCGCTGCAACCGATGGCGGTCGTGGTCAAGTGGTACTCCGGCATGTTGTTGGGGTAGTCACCGGACAGATTGTAGCCGTAGACGTTCGCGCCGGTGTGGCCGTTCGTCGGATCGGGGAATCCGTATTGACCGCCCTGGCCCTGAGGACCGCCGAACGCCCAGGCGGCTTCGGTCGTCCAGCCGGGGTTGGTGTCGAGGGTCCATACGTATTGTTGCTCCATGTCGCCGACGGCCAGAACGACACGGCGGGTGGTATTACCCGCGCCGTCGGTCACGTTGGTAAACGCGACGTCGCAGAAGTAGGCGCCCGCCGGTAAGGCCGCAGCTTCGTCGGTGATGGTGACCGTGACCTGGGCGGATTCGCCGCCGGTCAGCTCGCCGGCCGTCGCACCGCTCAACTCGAGCCACGGCGCCGTCGCCGTGAGGGCGACCTCGTACTCGATAGTACCGGTTCCTTGGTAATAGAACTCGTAGTTCCCACTCGCCGGTGTGAACGGTCCGCCGACCGGGCCCTCCGAACGCAGACCTTCGAGCGGCGTGACGGTCAAACCGGTGTCGATGCTCAACGCCTTGATGCAGAAGTTGGCGGTCCCGGTCCACGGCTCGTCCTCGTAGGACTGTAGATCGGTCCAACCGCCGCCGTTCCAGTAGAAGCTCTCGCCCGCAGCGGCGGACGATTCGACGATGGTACGGTAGCTGGCGCCCAGCAAAACCGGTACGTCGCTGGTCCGATCGTAGGGTTGGCCTCCGTCTGATAGTTCGAGGTAGACGAAGAAATCCTCGCCGGTGTCGAGGGCGACCGGCGTGTCCAGATCGATGGTATGCAGACCGGAGTACTCGATGAACCCGGTCTGGGCCGACAGCTCGTCCTGCAGCTCACCCTCCTCGAACTGCCGATAGATGATGACGTTGAAAGTGACATTATCGGCGGCGGTGAAGAAGCTGACCGATTCGAGCAGCTCGCTGCCGCTGGCGGCGAACGCGTTGAACGCGCGGGCACAATCGGTCATGGTGTCGCGCCAGCCGTGGTAGTCGTGCCGATAGACGTGGTCGTAACGCATCGGTTCGACGTCCTGGAACGAAACCGCGCCCATCTCCGGTTGCTGGCAACAATGCTTGTCGTAATACGAGATCCAGAAGTAGCCACCGAACCCCCAGCTCGAGCCCCAGCTGTTCTTACAAAGCCAGGCACCCGGGCCGTCGGGCGCCTGGGTCGCGTGGCTGTCATCCCAGCCGACGATGGAGATGGCGTGGTTGGGATCGAGGGAACTGCTGGGCGGCTGGTAGTGGTTGTAGTTCGTCATGAACGAACCGTCGTAGCACATGCAGGTACCCATGACGCCTTCGTCGATGATCTTCTGCTTGATCAGGTCGATGCGCTCGAGGTCGGGACCGGCCGTGTACCACTCGACATCCCGCGGATAGTAGTAATGGTAGTCCGCTTGCCAGCGGGCAGGAGGAGAGCTGTAAGATTGGCCGTCGATGTCGCGGACCGCCCCCTCGCCGCGGCCGAGGTAGGCCGTCGTGACGCGGTAGTCGCCACCCATATGGACCTCGAGTCCACTGCCACCGGGCGGATCGATATCGTCGTTGTTGTATTGGTTGAAACCGTTCCACCAGTCGAGGTGGTACTCCGCCAGATTCGGTTCGCCCGACTCGTCGTTCGCCTCCCAGGCGCCGGTCATCAGGAGGTTGCCCTCCATGGCCGACATGGCGCCGAAGGTCCAGCAAGTTCCTCCCTGCTGATTCTTGACCGCCGTGACGTAGTTAACACCGTCGACGTCGCGCAGGTCGTAGGAGCTGGGCGGCTGGGCTGCGGCCGGCGTGGGCGATAAAATCAGGGTCGGTAATAATGCCAGGGTGGCGAGGGTCAAAACGATCAAGAACGGCGTGCAGGACATGCGTGGGCGGGCCTGCGGCATAACACACCTCCGGTTCGCGGGCAGCGTTGGTTGGCGGACGGCTAAGTATACCACACCCCATTGAGTGGCGGGAGGCCGATTGCCAGGGAGATCGATTGCTAAAGTCCTACCGAACATGTCTGATTCCTCGCTGTTTCGAGATGGATAGACCGAATTCTCTACCACGTAATTTTGTGTGAACTGGGCCTGTTCTTTGACCTTTCAGGGGCCCCCCGGGGGCCTTTGCCTGGTGGTACAGGTCGCCCACACCAGAGGGCGGGTCGTCCACACCAGAGGGCGGGTCGTCCACACCAATCAGCGAGGAGCCACATATCTCCTCGAACCTCTCCCGGAGCGAGAACTTTTTCCGTATCTTGTCGTTAGAAGAAGGTGTCGGGGGGTCATGGCCAGGCAGCCGCTGTGGACGGCTAACAACCGGCGGCACAGGCGACCGAGCAGACGGTCGCCCAACCTCAGATACACTGGCCACGACCCCTCCTGCGAAGTCCGGCTCCGAAGCACATCCTGCCTTTTCTCCTTGCCGGCACGCCCCTTGCGGGTACGCGCCCGCAAGCGAGCGTAGATTCCATATACTGAGAATAGTGTTCAGTTCCGGTTTTCCACGGCCGGGCCGATCGGGGGTCGATCATGGTTGCCAAGAGTACGGTCACCGCGAGCGGGAACGCGCTGCACAGGCACGTGCTTGCGGTCAAGAACGGTGAGCGAAGCTTCGAGACCGCTTTCGTGGGCATCGCGCGGATGATTCTGGACAGCCCCATCGAGAAAGTCGTGGTCAACGGCAGAACGACCTACGATTTCAAGATCTTCCGCCACGGTAAGAAGCACATCATCGGGATGTACGAGGAGATCAACAGCTTCGTCTCCTTCGTCAAGGATGCCGCCGAAGGCGGATCATCGGCCGAGATGGCTTACGTCCTGGTCGGCGAGCCGGGCAACGGCAAGACCTTCTTCGTCGAGTACGTCAGTACACTCTATCGGCAGTTCCTCTCCCAGGATGGCAACCGCAAGTACACTTTCCGGTTCAACGGCCTGGATAAAATCGGGACATACGGCAAGATCACGACCATCGAATCGCAGACTTACGAGGATCCGATGATCCTGGCGATGAATCTCCACGACGACCCCAGCGAAAGCCGTAGCTACCTCGCCCGTAAAATCGGTTTTGACGACGACGAGCTCGATCGACTCTACCAGAACTCGCGACCCCTGGGCGCCTGTTCCGCCTACATCTGGAACGACATCCGCAACCACTGCGACGGCAATATCGACCAGATGCTCGACTGGATCGAGATCATACCGGTACCGCTGACCGAGAGCCTCGGCACGGTCACCGGAAAATACCCAGCGAAGGACAAGATCACCTCGAGCGCCGTGGATCTGCTGGGCGAGGAGTCGATCCAGCGGTTGCTGCACATATCCGACACCAACAACCCGTACCGTTTCGACCTGCGGCGCGGAGCCTTGGCGCGTGTCGCCGGTGGCGGCATTCACTTCAGCGACGAGCTGTTCAAGAACAAGAAAGACCTCGTCCAGGTCTACCTCGGCGTGATCCAGAACCGGAACATCGAAATCGACGGCTTCAAGTGGCCCATCGACACCTTGATCGTCGCCACGAGTAACAACAGCGAGTATTACCGCTTCCTTGCCGAGAAGGAAGAAGCGCCCATCGTCGACCGCTGCCGTATCAGCTACATCGCGCACAACACGAACTACCTGCTCCAGGACGAGCTGACCCGCTACGCCATCGGCAACGAGACGAAGTTGACGTTCAACAAGGAGATCCTGCACCGGGACCCGAACCTGGTGTACGGCGCCTCGGTGGCCGCGGTGCTGACCAGGCTGCCGCGCAGCGAGAAACTCACGCCCATCGAGATGATGAAGCTCGCCGCGGGTGAGGTTGCCGGCGAGAAGAGCATCAAGACCCTCGCCGAGGTGATCGACACCCTGAGCCAAAATCCCGACATCACCACGCGTTTCGGTCAGAAGGG
>JAUVBS010000387.1 GCA_030591105.1 bacterium
CCGCTACTCCCGGACGCCGACGCCACCTATGGCTACGACCAGGGACGCGAGATGATCACCAAGGCGCTGCAGCCTTTGGGCAAGGAGTACGTCAAGCAAGCGGCCATCGGTATGGACCCGACGAGCGGCTGGACCGACATCTATCCCAACGAGGACAAGCGCAGCGGCGCCTACAGCAACGGCGTACTGGCCGCGCAAATCCACCCTTACGTGTTGCAGAACTTCGACAACACGCTCGACGCGGTGTTCACGACGGCCCACGAGTACGGGCACGCCATGCATAGTTGGTACAGCAGCCACAACCAGCCGCCGGTCTACCGCGGTTACACCACGTTCCTGGCCGAGATCGCCTCGACCTGTAACGAGGCGCTATTGACCAATCACCTGCTCGACGAGTACAAAAAAGACGTCGACATGAAACTGCTGCTGCTGAATCAACGGCTCGAGAGCATCCGGCTGACCATCTTCCGTCAGACGCTGTTCGCCGATTTCGAGCTCCAGTTCCACGAGCACGCCGAAGCGGGTAATCCGCTGACCGCCGAGTACCTCAACGGTCTGTACGCCGATCTGATCAAGACCTATTACGGGACCAATTTCGAGCTGGCCGAGAACGACGAGTGCGAGTGGGCGTTCATCCCCCACTTCTATTACAACTTCTACGTCTTCAGCTACGCGACCGGTCTGACCAGCGGCCTCGCCTTGGCCGAGGGAATCAGCAAGCACGGCGACAAAGCCGCCGACCGCTACGTCGACAACATGCTCAAGGCGGGCTCGAGTGCGCCGCCGCTGGACATCCTGCGTAGCGCAGGCGTCGACCTCGAGACGCCAGCCCCGATCCTGAGGGCCATGGACCTGTTCGAGCGTACCATCGAGGAGTTCGATCAGGTCTGGACCAAGGCTTACGGCAAGGAAGGTTGAGCGCGATCGCCGGCTAGCCCGGCGGTCGATGGGCAAGACTGGCAAGAATCAGGGGTTGCGAACGTCTCGCAACCCCTTTCTTACACATCGGAATCTGGTAGGCCGCCCAGGACTTGAACCTGGCACATTCTCCTTAAAAGGGAGATGCTCTACCTGATGAGCTAGCGGCCCTGCAATCGGGGTACTACTGGACCGGCGCCCGGCGCCGCGGGGCTATGATAGGACAAGCCGCCGCAGGTGTCAAAAACCGACCGCAGTTCGGTCAGGTCGTCACGCCGGTATCGGTCCATATCATCTGATCGCGCCGCTTGCCGACGCTAACGCCCACGATGAGGGCCCCCAGTTCCTGCTCGAGGAACTCGAGGTACTTGCGCGCAGCCGCCGGCAGGTCGGTCAAGCTACGGCAGTCGGTTGTCGGCCGTTCCCAACCCGCAAACTCCCTGTACTGCGGTCGGCAACGCGCGAGTAATTCGCCGCGGACCGGGTAGAGATCCACACGCTCGTCGTCGATCTGATAGGTGGTGGCGACCTTCACGGTCTCGATACGGTCGAGAACATCCAGCTTGGTGACGATGATCCCGCTCATGCCGTTGACGCTCACGGCGTAGCGCCCCGCCAGAAGATCGAACCAGCCGCAGCGGCGGGCCCGACCGGTGGTGGCACCGTACTCGCCGCCCAGCTTGCGTAACAGATCGCCGTCGTCGGCAAGGAGCTCGGTCGGGAACGGTCCGTTACCGACGCGGGTGCAGTAGGCCTTGAAGATACCGACCACGTCGCCGAGGCAACGCGGCGGTAGACCGGTGCCGGTCAGCGCGCCACCGACAGTGCTGTTGCTGCTGGTTACATACGGATAGGTCCCGTGATCGATATCCAGCAGGGTCCCCTGAGCGCCTTCGAACAACGCCGACTCGGTCCTTTCGCGAACGCCGCGTAGCAATTCGTAGCCGCTGACGATCAGCGGGCGCAAACCTTCCGCCAGATCGACCAGTTCCTCGGCGATGGTCCGGGCCGAAAGCGGCTCGGCATCGAAGAAGTCCGAGAGAATCTCGTTGGCGGCGAGGGTTTTTTCGATGGCTGTGCGCTCGAGGGTTTCCGGAGCCCTGAGCAGATCGCCCAGGCGCAGGCCGGTCCGTTGAAATTTGTCGAGATACGCCGGGCCGATCCCCCGTCCGGTGGTACCGATGGACTTGCGGCGAAGCTTGTTCTCTTTCAGTTCGTCGAAACGCCGGTGGTACGGCATCAGCAACTGGGCAGCGCTCGAGACGAACAGCCGGTCACGCACCCGGATACCGCGCTGCTCCAGCGCGCTGATCTCGTCCCTGAGACTCCACGGGTCGATGACCATCCCGTTACCGAGGTAGCAACGGACCTCGGGCTGAAAAATGCCCGACGGCACCAGATGCAGCACGAACTCCTCGTCCGCGACCTTGATGGTGTGGCCGGCGTTGGCGCCACCTTGGTAACGTAAGACCCAATCGACCTTGTCGCTGAGGGCGTCGACGATCTTGCCCTTACCCTCGTCGCCCCACTGGCCACCGATGATCACGCGATTGTCCACGAATCACTCTCCGGTCACGCCGCCGATGCGGCAGCAGACCCTCCCCGACGCAGATTGATACGCGTCGACTGCCCCCCAAAAAAAAACCCGCCATCATGACAGGCGTTTCTCAGCCATAATAAGGGATGATCACCGGTCGCCGTCAAACAAAGCCTTCAACTCGGACCAGGTCTTTTCATCGACGAGTGAGCCCGATCCGCACTCGTCGGCAACACCGGGATTACCCGATTGTTGCGTGACGTTGCCGTCCGCGATACCGTCGCCGTCGCTATCGCCGACCTCAACGCCGTTCAGACAGCCGTCGCCGTCCGAGTCGATCTGGGCCAGC
>JAUVBS010000265.1 GCA_030591105.1 bacterium
CATAAGAAATAGTTTTTTATCATGGCGGCCACGGCCTTGCTCAATTCCTCGGGATCGGTAGCCGGCTCGGTGAGAATCGTCCGGCAGAGACCGCGTAACGCGCAGTCCGCCGGCGGGCGACCGACCAGGACCATCACCCACTCGGTCGCGGCGTATTGCCGATAGGGACAGCGCGCCGGATCGCTGCAGTCGATACCACAGGTCTCGATCACGACATCGACGTCCCGACCGCGCACGACGGCCTCGGCGCCACCACTGTCTGCCGCACGCCGCACCGTCAAACCGCGGCGACCAAGCGATGCGGCGAGACGGTCGGCGAGCCCATCGTCTGCGTGTACCACGACACGAGTCATCTCTTCACCTTGCCGTACACCCCGGCAGTGGCCGATCCACAACCGGTAGGTACGCGCGGTACCACATCAAGTCACGTGCCGGGGTATTCGGACCTCGAGGTACGGCCGACCGCGGGAAACGGTCGGGTCGAACCGGACGACTCACTGTCCGGCAAGGAATCATACGGAGCGGTGGGGAACAACGCCTAGCCAGGCCGTCGCGGTCGCAATTCGCCACGCACCGATCCCATGATGTGCCATTGCGCCCGATGCCATCGAGACGTTCCGTCAAGAACCGCGGTCGGTCGGTGGTGGCTTCGGTGCCGTAAGCGGCTCTGATTGGTCCTCCGCTACCGCTGCCCGGCGGTTGAAACGCCAGAAGATCGAAACGACCGCTTCGGTCGATCGATTCTCGGTATTGCCCAGCTCCCAGGCTGCTTCCACACCGAAGGCGTCGTCCGATCCGATCGGAAGCCAGTAGCGTAACCGGAGACGGACCGCCGCTCGGCCCTGAAAGTCCGCGACATCGACGCCGCCGGTGAGAGTCCGGCGTTCGCCCAGCACCCACTGCAGATCGGCGGCGCCGTGAAATCCGTTGGGAAACGCCTCTTCGCTCAGCTTGTCGCGACTGGAAGGGAAATGCCAGATCGGACCGCCGTAGAGCGCCAGTTGCACAGCAGCCGAGAGGTCGAAGCTCTTGCGCACATCGAGCTGGACAGGGATGCTGGCCGCCGACATGGGGTACAGCTGGTCGCGGCCGATGGGCAAACCGACCCCCAGGCCGTACCACCACTTACCCAAACCGTAGATGGAAAACTGCCCGACCGCTCCGAGCTGCGGCCGACCGAGCCCCACACTCCTCGCCTCACCGGGCCAATCGGGCTCGGCATCGGTACCGCGCACGTCCGGCCAGCGTTCGAGAACCGGTAGATCACCGCTATCGAACGCCACGTACCAGACGCGAAAATAGAACATACCGCTACGGCCGGCGCGCAGCAGGCCGGTCACGCCGAGCCGGTTGGCGGTCCAGTCGGTGCGGGTGTCCCAGAAACGATCGAGATTGAACAGGACGGCTTCCTGTCCGATCTTGGCGGTGGTCTTCACCCACGGGATGGGGTCGAGGTAGGGGATCTGAGCGCGGACTCCAGCCGCCTGCGCCAATAACAGCAGCGTCGCGAGCAGGGCCAAGGTTGGCCACCGGCACGGCCGGTCGGCGCTACCGCAGCGCCTCACGACGGCTTGGCGTCGCCCTCGATCAGACGGGCGATGCCCATCTTCTCGAAGTAGACCTTAACGACCTGGCGGTTGCCCGGCAGCTTCTCCTTGGCCACGACCACCCCCACGTCATCCCACGCCAGGTGGTGGACCAGGTCCCCCTCCGTGTAGACGTTCCAGGAGCGGTAGGGGACGGCCGAGGCGGGATCCTGTTCGGCCAGCAACGTGGCGTACTCGTCGAGAGGCTCCGGTGGTCCTGCCGACTCTGGCGACGCCTTTTTGGGCGACGGTTTTCCGATCGCTGCCGGTGTGGTGGTCTCGGTCGACTCGGCCACCGGCGTCGGCTCGCCGGCCGCAGCACCGGTGTCATCGGTGATCGAGTCGTCGGCAGTAGTGCTGTCGGCGGTAGTGGCGTCGGCGTCCTCACCACCGATCGGTAAGGCATCGCGGATCTTGGGCAGAAAACCCCCACAATCGGGGCAGCGCAGCCAGATGACACCGTCGTCCTCACCATCATCGGTGGGGACAACCTCCATATCGAGGCTCTTCTTACAGACGGAACAGTACTGGTTGATCTTCACGGTGGCCCCGCACGCCCCCGCCGCCGGTCAGAAGGCTCTGCCTTCAGGGATTGACCTTGCAGCAGTTCTCCGCCTCTTCCTTGACCATGTAGCGCATCCCGCAGACCAGGCACTTGCAGGGACCGTCGATCCGGCCTTCATTCTCGGCTTTGTTCAACAGCCGCTCGAACTTCACAAAACTCTCGTCACGGATCAGAATTCCTTCATCCTTGACGCCAGCCATCTGCTCCTCCTTGGCTCCGGTCAAGCGTCCTCCCGGCGTCGACTCCTCTGAGCCGGTTTTTTCCGGAAGGTCCCAGGTAACAGGCGGCATACTATACGACGCGGACATGGCCGTCAAGTCGCCCGGTGTGATCGGCCGCGGAATCCGGCGTCGCTTGAGTCTAGAATTCGGCGGCACTGGCGTCCAGATCCTCGGTTGCAAAGTGTTCGGACAACAGAAAAAGGTCGCCCAGCGTGCGCAGTCCCAGCGCCTCGGCCGCGCTCAGCGCGCGGGTCAGGAGGCTGGCAGCGGCGGCTGCATCGTCGAGCGCGCGGTGCGGTTGGTCGTGGGTCAGACCGAAGTGACGCGCAAGCTCCGCCAGGGCGTGGCTGTCGAGTTGCGGCCACAGTAGCTGAGCCAGACGTAGCGTACACAACCCGGCGACTTCCGCTTCGCCATAGCCACGGCTACCCAGTTCCCAGCGCACGAACGGAAGATCGAACCGAATGTCGTGGGCGACAAAAACGGTCCCGTCGAGCAGTTCGTACAGGCGAGGGGCAAGGTCGTTGAAGGTCGGCGCCCCCGCCAGCTGGGATTTACCCAAACCGGTCAAACGACGGATCCACCGCGGAATCGATCGTTCCGTCCAGATCAGGCTCCCGAAACGCTCGACGACCAGGCCACCGCGCAGCACGACGACACCGATCTCGATGATCTCATCGACACCGATAACGCTACCGGTGGTCTCGAGATCGACCACAGTAAACGTAGTCTCGCTCAACGGCCGGGCGAGAAAACTACAGCCGCGGGCTGTCCAGCGCTGGTCGTGGGTCTCGATGAAACGGGGGTCCGCCGCGAGGAGAGAGCGGACGACCGCGTGCGTTTCCGGCAACTCGTGGCGACGGGCACCAAACAGGCACCGCGCAACGCGTGGTGTCGGTAACGGCCGATCGGCCTCCAGGAGGAAGCGGTGGGCGCGGTTCCGCAGCTGTTGTAGATCGTCGAAAGACATGCGGCATTATAGCACGGATCGCCGGGGAGAATCAATGCGGCTGCTGGGACCGTTCAACCACCCTCGCGGCCGGCGCGATAACTCGCATTCGTCTCGAAACGAGTGTTAACGGACCAGGTGCGGTTCGGCTCCATCGCCGAAAGCCAGAAGTTCCATGCTCTCGATCTGGGTGACCGGCGGCGGCGGGTCGAAACGATCGCTCGGGGGCTCGAGCCTCGACTCGGCGCGTACCCGCTCGGCGGCGAACGCGATACCGAGGAACGGGATGGTGGCGCTGACCGCCACACTGATCTCCTGGCGGGAAATCTGGACCATGCGACCGGCCGGTAGATCCACGGCCTGACTGTCGACGGCGGTCAGCAGGAACTGGTCGCAAATCAGTTCTTGCCCACCGACGACACGGACGGTAGTACCTTCACCGACGATTTCGTCCGGAACGAATTCGCGGTCGAACGAGCTGGCGACCAAGGGGTCATCACGCCACTCGGCCGCCGGGACCAAGCGTACCTCGCCACCGCGCCACTGTTCGACCCGTTGGACCAGATCGACCAGCCGCCCCCGACGCTGCAGCAGATCACCCGAGAGGCGCAAGCGTAATCCTTCGCCGGCGATCGGTACGTATACTCCGTCGGCAGAAACTTCGATCGGTAGAATTTCAACCACCCAGTTCGTTGCGCCGCGGTCATCCGCGGTCCCCAGGCAGGAAATACGCATGAGGTCTTCGTCCCAGCGGC
>JAUVBS010000194.1 GCA_030591105.1 bacterium
ATCTATTCGTCTGCCCCCACTGCCAGTCGGTCTTGAACCCGAATGTGAAGATTCTACTCGTGGCCAGCTACGGCAAGAAGCGCGGTCTGGTCCTGCTCAGCCCGCAACCAGGCAACTTCAAGTTCATCGCCGACAGTTCGTTCGAGGATGCACTCCGGCCGGGCGCCAATCTGCGACTCTTCTGCCCGGTCTGCACCGAAGAGTTGACGTCGAAGGCGAGCAAGAAACTGGTTGAACTGCACCTGATCAAACCGGGCGGTGAGAAGGTCGACGTGCAGTTCAGTCGGGCCTACGGCGTCCACGCCACATTCATCGTCGACGGTGAGTCGGTGACCGCCTACGGCCCGGACACCGGTGATTTCGATCACATCAACTTCTTCGGCGCCTGACCGCGGCCGGTTCAGTTTCAGGGAGTAGACCATGCCCAGCTTTGCGCGGATCGCTTCGGCCCACCCGACCGGCCTCACCTTCGTAACCGCGGTGGCCTTGGCCGCCTTGATCGGGTTGGCCGGCCCGTCCACGGTCGCCGCTGTGATCGAGGATCACCAGGACATCGACGGGCCGTTCGCCTCCGGGCCCGAAGTGACGTCCACCTGTCTGGACTGCCACGACGATGTCGCAGCGGACTTCATGAAGACCTCGCACTGGACCTGGTCGGTGCTGCAGGACATGGGCACGAAGGGCACAATCCCCTACGGCAAGAAGTCGGCCCTGAACAACTACTGTCTGGGCGTGGCCGGCAACTGGCCGCGTTGTACCAGCTGCCACGCCGGCTACGGCTGGCAAGATGCGAGCTTCGATTTCGAGGATCCCGAGGGCGTCGATTGCCTCGTCTGTCACGACCAGACCGGTACCTACCGCAAGTTCCCCACCGGTGCGGGCCATCCCGTCTACGAGCCCCAGGAGTGGCAGGGCAAGATGTGGGAGCCGGTCGATCTGGCCATGATCGCGCGTAGCGTCGGTCTGCCCACACGCGAAAACTGTGGCCAGTGCCATTTCTTTGGTGGGGGCGGCAACGCGGTCAAACACGGCGACCTCGATACCTCGTTGCTCAAGCCGGAGCGGAGCTTCGACGTCCACATGAGCGCCGACGGCGCCGACATGGTGTGCCAGGAGTGCCATACCACCGAGAGTCACGACATCAGCGGCAACGCCATGGCGGACTCGCCCAGCGGCGACAACCACCTCGACTGTACGAGCTGCCACGAAGACGAACTCCACGACAAGAAGGTGTTGAACTGGCACACCCGGTCGCTGGCCTGCCAGGCGTGTCACATCCCGACCTTCGCCAAAGATAGGCCGACCAATGTGTGGTGGGACTGGTCCGACGCCGGTGCAGACCTCCCGAAAACACAGAACGAATACGGGCAACCGGCTTTCATGAAGGCGAAGGGTTCGTTGAAATGGGAGAAGAACATCGTCCCGACCTACGCCTGGTACAACGGGACGGCGAGCACTTACCACCTCGGTGACAAGATGAATCCAGAACAGGTCACCCGGTTGAACTGGCCCAACGGCAACAAGGCCGACCTGAGAGCCAAGATCTACCCGTTCAAGATCCACGGCGGCAAGCAACCGTACGACTCGCAGCAGCGCATCTTCATCAACCCGAAGGTGTTTGGCCCGGACGGTTTCTGGACGACCTTCGATTGGAGTTCGGCCTCGGAACTGGGCATGGCGGCCGCCGGTCTACAGTTCAGCGGCGAGTACGGCTTCGCCGAGACGATCATGTACTGGAAGATCAATCACATGGTGGTGCCTGCCGATCAGGCACTGAACTGTGCCGACTGCCACGCCGAGCAAGGCAGTCGCCTGGACTGGCAAAAGCTAGGTTACGACGACGACCCCATGCGGCAGCGGGGTCTGAGCCGCTACCAGATGAACCAGATCTACGAGTAGCCGGGTGCCATGCAGAGAATCGTCGCACTCACCTGCTTTTTCCTTACCGGTCTGACGGGCCTCGTTTACGAGGTCGTGTGGATACGCCAGGCCGCCTTGGCGTTCGGATCGACGACTTTAGCTCTGAGCACGATACTGGCGGTGTTTCTCGGCGGCCTGGCACTGGGTAGCTGGTGGTTCGGGCGCATCGGCCAGCGCAGCGACCGTCCGTTGTGGCTGTACGGCTGGCTCTCCATCGCCGTCGGCCTCCTCGCTGCTGCGACGCTACCGCTGTTCGGTGCGGCCGAAGCACTCTACGGGAACCTCTACCGCGCGTTGAGCGGCGAGGGCGCGGCGCTGCTCGCCGTCCGGGCGCTGCTGATTTCGTTGGTCGTGCTACCGGCGACGACGCTGATGGGCGGCGGCCTGCCGCTTCTTTGCCGCCAGTTCGTGGCTCACCGAGATCGGATTGCAGCGGAAGTCGGTTTTCTCTACGGCTTGAGTACCCTGGGTGCTGCCGCGGGGGCAGCACTCACGGGATTCTGGTTGCTGCCGGTGTTCGGGATGCGCGCCGCTGTGCTCGCCGCCGCCGTGCTCAACGTAGCGGTAGGTGTTGCCGCACTCAGGTTGCGTCTACCTGCGCCGGCTCGGACGCCCGCGTCGGAGCCTACCGCCGCCTCGACACCCGATCGTGGTTCGAACGACGTGCTCAGCACGGCCACCAGCGCCACGATCGTTGCTGCTCTCTTCTTCTTTACCGGCTTGATCGCCGTGGGTGGCGAAGTCGTTTGGGTGCGGTTTCTCGCGCTCTTGGTACCCAACAGCATACTGACTTACACGATCACGTTGACGGTCGTACTGATCGGTATTGCGCTGGGCAGCTTGCTCGCATCTCGCCTGTTCGACGGACGGCTACCGCGTAAATTGATGTTCGGCGTCATACAACTGCTGGCCGCGTTGACTGTGCTAGCGCTGATGAGTCTACCGGCGGTTTCGTGGCACAGATTGGGCGAAGCAGCCGCACCTTTTCTGTTGCTGCTGCTGCCGTCCGCGATCCTGTCGGGCGCCTTGCTGCCGATCGCGAGCCGTTTGGTCTGCGTCGACCCAGCGCTGGCGGCGGGCCGTGTCGGCCGCCTCGTCGCTCTGAGCGGTGTGGGCGGGATCATCGGTGCGTTGATGATCGGCTGGCTGGTGCTGCCGCACGGCGGCCTCGCTACCGCCGTCAAGCTGCTGACCGGTCTCGGCGTTTTGAGCGGGATTGCCACGCTGCTGCTGCTGCGTCCGGAAGGACCGCGTTGGCTGCCGTACGGCCTTGCCGGCGCTGGCGCGCTGCTGTGGCTGCTGATGGGCCGCGGCCTCGGTGAGCGGCTGCCCGCCGATTACCTCGCGCCCGACGGCCGCCTGATCGATTACGCTGCAGGTCGGACGGCAACCGTGGCGGTCGTCCGCGCCGGCGACTTCACCCAGCTACAGATCAACCGGGTCGAGCAGGGACGCGACAAGAAAGACCACCAGATCGTCGCGGCCCACATACCGATGATTCTGCACCCCGCCCCGCATCGCGTGCTGGTGGTCGGTCTAGGTGCCGGCCAAACCGCCAGCCGGTTCCTCTACTACGAGATCGAGCGTCTGGACTGCGTCGATATCGAGCCGGCGGTGCGACCTCTGGTCCAACGCCACTTCGCGAGCGATTGGCTGGACGACCCGCGTGTGAGCTTCATCGACACCGATGGCCGCGAATTCATCGCCCACGAACACCGCAAGTACGACGTGATATCGCTCGATCTGGGCCGGCCGCTGCAACCGGGAGTCGAGGCGTTCTACACACTCGAATTCTACCGACAAGCGCGCGCCCGCCTCGAGCCCGGCGGGCTGCTGGTGCAATCGTTGCCGATCGCCCTCTTCGACGGAGCTGATTTTGCACGCGTCGTAGCCACTTTCGCGGCCGTCTTTCCCACTTGTTCTTTCTGGTACAACGCAACCGAACCGCTGTTGATCGGCGCCAACGCCGAGGAGTTCCGGATCGAGCCCGATCGTCTGGAGCTACTCGAAACCAACGAACGGGTCTTCGACGATCTGGCTTACCACCAGTTCGGCGGTACCGAACGATGGTTGTACGAGCGCGACAACTTCCTCGCGGCGTTCCTCAGTGGCCCCGCCGAGCTGGCAAAGATCGCGGCTGACGCTCCACTGCTGCGGGACGACCGGCCGGTTCTCTCCTACCGGACCGCCAACGTGAGCTCCGAGGAGATGAACGAACTGGAGCTGCTCGGGATCTTCCGCGATAACCTCACAAAGGTGGACGAGATCCTTGCCGAACCGCTGCCCACCGTAGCAATGGGCTTCATCGGTTCAGACCAGAAGCATAATGTCCTCGACATGGGCGCCGCCGCGCATTTGCGCCGCGCCCGCGCGCTACAATTACGTCTGGGCAATCGTGTCAACCGTGAGGTATTCGAAGAGATCTCAGCGGCGTTGCGCCTGACTCCGCTCAGTGTACCGGCGGTCCGCGCCATGGGTGACGCCTTGCTACTCGCCGGCCATCCCGACCGGGCTGAAATCCCTTACCGCCGGGCCATCGAGCTGGATCAATTCGACGGATTGGCGCATCTCGGTCTCGGCACGGCTCGTTTCCAGCGACAACAGCTGGCCGAAGCCTTGCCGTTGCTCGAGCGGGCGGTCCTGTTGCGACCCGACGATCCGCGCGCCCACAATCTGCTGGGCGCGACACTTGCCGGTCTCGGCCGCGAACCCGAAGCGGTTGTACAGTTCCGTGCCGCGGTACGCCTCGATCCCGGCGACGCGGCAGCCCGCCAGAACCTCGAACGGGGGTTACAGATCCTGCAGCAACGGCAGCAACTGCGAGAGCAGGACGGCACGCCTTAGCCAACGACACGCCTTAGCCAACGACACGCCTTAGCCAACGACACGCCTTGGCCCGCCCTCGTCGCCGGCCGCCTCGGCCGACCTTAGTCGCCGGCACACCGAAAAAAGGCCGGCCCCGGAATATCCGGGACCGGCCGCTGCCACCCTTGGCATCAGCACGAACTAGCTGTTGAAAGCTAGCTCGTACTCTTCGTGGAAGACGCAGACGCTTTG
>JAUVBS010000261.1 GCA_030591105.1 bacterium
CCGCATCGTTACTGGCACCCCACTTTCTTGCCCGAGGCCGAAGACCGACGTTTCGTTTCGGCCGGCGAGCGGAAACAGATCGCTGATCGGGTGCGTGAGCGGCTCGTGGACGCGGCGGTGATCCGCCTGCGTGCTGACGTGCCGGTCGGCGCGTATCTGTCCGGCGGTCTCGATTCATCGGCGACGGCGGCGCTGATCCGTCGCTACACCGACCACCAGCTGAAGACCTTCTCGGTCGGTTTCACCGATCCAGCCTACGACGAGACCGACTGGCAGCTGGCCATGGCCGCCCACATCGGTACCGAGCACCGGACCGTGACCGTAACCTCCGACGAGATTGGTGGGTCGTTGCCCGAGGTGGTGTGGCACGCCGAGGCGCCTCTGCTGCGGACAGCCCCGGCGCCGCTCTATGCGCTCTCGAGTCTGGTCCACGGCGAACACTACAAGGTCGTGCTCACCGGTGAAGGGGCCGATGAGCTGTTCGCCGGTTACAATATTTTCCGCGAGGCGAAAGTCCGCTGGTTCTGGAGCCGGCGGCCGCAAGATCAGGCGCGCGCATTGCTGTTGACCAGGTTGTACCCGTACCTGCAGCAGTCGCCGCCCGAGTTCCTGCGCAAGTTCTACGGCGTTGGGCTCGATCGACCCGACGATCCGTTCTTCAGCCACCGCCCGCGCTGGAGCAACACCGGGATGATGACCACGTTCCTGGTACCGGAAGCGCTGGCCGCGTTGCAGGCGGGACGGTCGCAACAGCGTCTGGCCGCCTCACTACCGGCGGAATTCGCGAGCTGGGGACCGGTTTCGCGGGCACAGTACGTCGAGATGACCACTTTTTTGGCCGGCTATCTACTCAGCTCTCAGGGCGACAGGATGCTCATGGGACACTCGGTGGAGGGGCGTTTCCCGTTCCTCGATCACGAGTTGGCCGACTACGTCGGGACGCTACCGGCGACGATCAAGCTCCAGTCCCTGGTGGAGAAGTCGATATTGAAAGAGAGCGTCGCGGATCTCCTGCCGGCCGGTATCTTGAATCGGCCCAAGCAGCCGTACCGGGCGCCCGATAGCGCCAGTTTTACCGGGGGAGTCGGCCGTGACGTCGCCGACGAGTTCCTCGCACCGGACGCGGTCGCCGCTGCCGGTCTCTGGCAGCGCGACCGGGTGCAAGCGCTCGCGCGAAAATGGCGCGCGGGCGGTCTGAACAGCGCTCGTGAAAATATGGCTTTCGTGGGGATCCTCAGCTCGCAGAGTTTGCTCCGGCAGTTTGGAGCCGAGGGAACCGACCGTGCCGCCACCGCGGCCCTGGCGTCTGACGAGCTCATCTGGCGCCACCGACCGCAGAACCGAAGTTGACGAGGATTCGAATATGGAGCTGCGCGAACAGATCCGCTCTTACATCATCGAGAACTTCCTGTTCGGCGATACCACACCGCTGACCGGCGACGAACTCTCCTTGCTGGACAACGGTATCATCGATTCCGTGGGAGTCCTGGAACTGGTGGCCTATCTCGAGAGCGATCACGCCTTGACCATCGAGGACGATGAACTCGTACCCGAGAACCTCGATTCGGTCGATAACCTGGTGAAGTTCGTCGCACGCAAGCACAGCGTCGTATAACCAACAGGCAGTAGCCGGGATACCGTGATGAACCACCGACCGATCCACGATCTGCTGACCGAGAGCGCCGACCGCGCCGCCGACGCGGTTGCGCTCACTCACGGCCAGACCGATGTGACCTATGGCGAACTGGAAGCGCGCAGCAATCGGTTGGCCCATCTGCTACGGGACCGCGGAGTACGCCGTGGCGACCGTGTTGCCTTGCTCGCCGAGAACGGTTGCGATTACGTGGCCAACTACTTCGGAATCCTCAAGAGCGGTGCCTGCTGCGTCTCTCTGAACAGCCAGAACAAACTGAGTACCAACCGCGAACTGCTCACCGATTCGGGGGCGGTCGGGCTGGTGGCCCGTCGGGCGCAGATACGGAGCGCATTGCCGGACCTGGTCAACGGGCAGAGCGACTTGCGCCTGGTGCACACCGACCAGAACGATCCGGCCTGGGTGTTGCCGCCGCAGATCGCCTTCAGCGACGATAACGACGCGGCCCAATGCCCCACTCAGCGACCCGACATCTCCGTCGCTGAGCATGACCTTTGTACGATCTTGTACACCAGCGGCTCGACCGGTTCGCCGCGCGGCGTGACCCTGACGCACCGCAACCTCGCGGCCAACACCGAGCAAATCCTCGCCTATTTGCCGGTAACTGCCGAGGACAGCGTACTGGTGGTGCTCCCGTTTCACTATTCTTACGGCAAGTCGCTGCTGCTGACTCACGTCGCGGTGGGTGGCCGGCTCGTCATCGACAACCGGTTTGCCTACCCGCAAGCTGTTCTGAAGACCATGGTCGAACAGCGCGTGACCAGCTTGGCCGGTGTCCCGTCGACTTACGCGATCCTCTGTGCCCGGACCGAGTTCTTGCGAACTGACCTGCCGCACTTGCGCTGTCTCACCCAGGCCGGCGGCGCGATGTCACCGGCTCTGACCCGGCGCCTGCTGGCCGGGTTGCCCGACCGGGTAAAGTTGTTCGTGATGTACGGCCAGACCGAAGCTTCGGCGCGGCTAGCGTATGTACCGTCGGAGCAGCTACCTGAAAAAATCGGTTCGATCGGGATCGGTATCCCCGGTGTCGAGCTGACCGTACGTCGGCCGGACGGCGGCGAATGCGACAGCGGCGAGGTGGGCGAACTGGTCGCCCGCGGTGCGAACATCATGCGGGGCTACTGGAATGATCCGGCCGAAACCGCCCTGGTGATCGAGGATGGCTTGCTCCACACCGGCGACCTTGGTCGTTACGATGACGACGGATTCATCACCATCGTCGATCGTGCCAAGAACATGATCAAGGCCGGCGCGAATCGCGTTGGCGCCAAGGAGATCGAAGATACCATCGCCGAGATCGAAGGGGTCGTCGAAGTCAGTGTGATTGGTGTCCCGGACGAGCTGCTCGGCGAAGCGATCGAAGCGTTCGTGGTGCCCGTTAGGCCCGACAGCCTGACCGAGAAGCAGATCCTGGCCCACTGCCGCGACCGCCTCGCTCTGTACAAACTGCCCCGAGTGATCCGTTTTGTCGATGCGCTGCCGAAGAGTTCGGCCGGCAAGATCGTCAAGGCCGAGCTGGCCAAGCTGACCGAACGCTGATCCTGAGCATAGCCGGGGCCGCCGCAACACCGGTGACCTGCCTACTGGTTCCCGAGTGATTCCCCGATTTTTCTTGCAGCCATCGAGCCAATTATCGGTTACATAGGATCGAAAGATCCTGCGTGTCGGCGCAACCGGAGGCAGTGTAGATGAAGTTCAAAAGGCAGATGGAAGATGGGTACGTCGCTCTTGTCCTTTCGGGCAAAGTGATGGGTGGACCGGATTTCGAGAAATTCCACGGTGAGGTCAAGGACTTGTTGGCGCAGGGACACCGCAAGTTCTTGTTCGAATTTAACAAGGTCGACTGGATCAACTCGACCGGGGTGGGGATCATCGTTTCCTGCCACCAGTCGATCCGGGACGCGGAAGGCCGGTTGGTCATCTGCGGGGCCAACAAGCGCGTCAAGAACGTCTACTACGTTTCGCAGCTCGATAAAATCTTCGAGACCTACGACGGTTGTGACGAGGCGATCGCTGCGCTCACGTAAGGTATAGAATCGCGACGGCCTGCTGCGGCGGTCGGTACTCTTCGTCGCCGGCAACGGTCCGCCGTGCTGCCGGGACTAACCGTCCTCTTCTTCCTCGGCGAGCGGTGCGTGCAGCAGCGGCGGGCGGCCTTCCTGGCGGGCCAGCAGACCTTCACTCGTCTCCTGCGAATCCCAGCACTGCTGTTGTGCCTCGTACTCGTACGAGAGCATCGCAGTGAGATCGAACTGCGGGGCTTGCTGAACCGCAAGCTTGGTCAGGCGAAATGCCGGCTGAGGCAGCTGGCTCAGCCTGGCCATATATTCGCCGAGCTCGGCTTCCCAGACACTGTCTTCGAAGATGCGATCGACCAGACCGATCGCACCCGCCTCGGCGGCGCCGAGTGTACGTCCGGACCACAGCAAGTCGAGCGCCCGGCCCG
>JAUVBS010000335.1 GCA_030591105.1 bacterium
AGTGATCGCCGCCATGAAGCAACGCCAGAAGCGGCGCCTCGGCATCTTGCGTATGATCCAGGCCGCGATGAAGCAAGTGGAGATCGATGAGCGCCGAGATTTGACCGAAGACGACGTATTGAAGATCGTCGGATCGTATGCTCGCAAGGTCAAGGACCAGATCGCCGGTGCCCGCGATGGTGGCCGCGACGATCTGGCGGCGGCCGCCGAGGCGGAGCTGGTCATCGTCAGCGAATTTTTGCCCGCCGAACTGACCGACGCCGAGCTCGAGGAAGTGGTCCGCGATGTCGTGGCCGAGGTCGGTGCTACCGGCCCGCAGGACCTGGGCAAGGTCATGAAGGCGGCCATGCCGAAAGTAGCGGGCCGGGCCGACGGCGGCCGCATCAGCGCACTGGTCAGGCAGCTGCTCGCCGGTTGACCGGTGCGGTGCTCGAGGCAGTTCATTCGGTGTGCGAATCAGTTCGGTCGGTGGCCGAATGACCCCGGTTTACGGCGGGCGATTGAATTCAGGGGAGGGCGGATATGTCCGTACCAGTGGTGGTGGCCTTGCTCGTGATCGCCGGTTTCGCGGTGGCTGGCTATCGGACGGGGGTCGTCCGTCGCCTGATCGAGATCGTGGGGCTCATCGCGAGTATCATCGTCGCTTCGCGTCTGGCGTCGTCGATCACCCCGGCGTTGGTCGAGCGTTCCTCGCTCGAGGAGGACGCAGCACTCTGGCTCGCCTGGCTGGCGTTGGTGGTCGTCGGTATCGTGATCACTTTTCTGGTGGCCCGGGGGTTGAGCCGGGTGGTTCGCCTCACGTTACTCGGTGCGGTCGATCGGTGGGGCGGCGCCGTGTGCGGCGGGGCGATCGGTTTGCTACTGGTGAGCATCCTCTTGGTCGCGGTGAGCCAGATACCGGGTGCTTCCTCGATCCAGACCTCGTTCGAGCGAAGCACGGCCGGCCGGGTCATTTTCAACGCTGCGCCGACTGTTTACGTGGAGGGACGACGGCTGCTCGGCAAGCAGGGTGACGACCTCTGGGAACGGGTCAGCGCCGCCGCACGTGAAAAGGCCGATCTGGCCGCCGAAAAAGCACGTGAGCTGGCCGAGGATCTGGCCGATGGAGATAGCGATTGACCGTACTTCTCGATCGACTCGCCGACGCCGGTAGACGCGGCGTAATCGGCCGTGATGGCGAAGGTGCGCGGTCGCTCCGGTTGCTGGAGTTCGAGCGCGTCACGGCCCAGATCGCCCGCCATTGCCACAATCGCCTCGCTGCCGAGGCGGTGCGCGGTCGCTTGCCCTATACCAGTGACGAGCCGATCAATCTACGCCACAAGCTGGCCGACGAACTGCGTCCGCTGGGCGACCGAGAAGCTTGGCCGCCGCTCGCCGATGTGAGTACCGGTCTCGAACTGCTCGCCTTGCCACCACCGCTGCAACTGAGCGGCTCCGAACTGATCGCCATGGCGAGCACGGCCGAAGCGGTTGCCGCGGTTAGGGAATTCCTGCTGAGCCGCCGCGACGATTTGCCGACCTGGTGCGAGGCGGCGAACGAGACGGTCTCGCCGGCCGATCTGGCCAGCGACATTCGGCGCGCCCTTGCTCGGGACGGCAGGGTGGTCGACAGTGCCAGCACGCTGCTTGCGCGACTGCGCGGCGCCTGCTCCCGGCAGAGGCAAGCGGTTCGGCGCTCGGTGGACGCGGCCATGGCCGCCGCTCGCCGTGACAGCTGGACCACCGGTTCGGAGGTCACCCTGCGCGGTGATCGTTACTGCTTGCCGATACGTGCGGGCGACCGACGCAAGGTCACGGGCATCGTGCACGACCGATCTGCCTCCGGCGCGACCCTGTTCGTCGAGCCGGCCGGTGTCGTTCAGCTGCACAACGACCTGATCGAACTCCAACTCGAAGCGGCGGCCGAGGAAGCCCGTATTCTGCTCGATTTGAATCAGAAGGTCGAGCGTGGGGCCGAACGGTTACGTGAGGGCGCGGAGCTCTTGTTACTGGCAGACGAAGTCAAGGCGGCGCTCATCTGGAGCGTAGCGTGCGCAGGACGGCGGCCCAGTATCGCAGCCGGCGGGCCGTTGCGGATCTGCCAGGGGCGGCACCCGTTGCTGCTCGAAATGGCGGCCACCGGGGGCGCGGCCGTGGTACCGCTCGATCTGGAGCCGCCCGCCAATGCTGGTGTGGTCGTGATCAGCGGACCGAATGCCGGCGGTAAGTCGGTAGCGCTCAAGAGCATCGGCGTTTTTTGCCTGCTTGCTCAATGTG
This sequence comes from bacterium, assembly GCA_030591105.1. Classification (GTDB taxonomy): domain Bacteria; phylum Krumholzibacteriota; class Krumholzibacteriia; order LZORAL124-64-63; family LZORAL124-64-63; genus JAUVBS01. The sequence goes on from JAUVBS010000335.1 coordinate 2,257, forward strand.
GCTGGGACATACCGGCGCGCGACGATACGTGCCTGCCTTTGGTCAGTCAGCTGTTCGTCGATCTGGGCGACGAGCAGTCCATCGCGCAGTCGCTCAGCAGCTTTTCGGCACACCTGAATCACCTCGCGCGATTCGTTAGGAAGGCCGATGCTGCGAGCCTCGTGCTCTGCGACGAGATCGGCGGGGGTACCGATCCTGACCAGGGAACCGCCCTGGCGTTCGCCGTTCTGGAAATCCTCGCCGAGCGCGGGGCGCGCGTGCTTGCTTCGACCCATTTCGGTCTGTTGAAGGCCGCTGTACACGACCATCGGGCGATGGTCAACGCAGCGATGGATTTCGACACCGAGAGCCACCAGCCGCGCTACACCTTACGTATGGGGATTCCGGGTGCCAGCGAAGCGTTCGCCGTCGCGTCGCGGTGCGGATTCGCGGACGATCTGCTCGCCCGCGCGCGGAGCATGGTCGGCGAGGAGCGTTTCGAGATCGAACGACTGCTTGGTGAGCTGGGCCGCCGTACTCGCGACCTCGCCGTCACCGAGTCGACCTTGCAAAAGGAGCTGCGCGAGCAAAGGCGGCTGCGTGATGATCTGGCCATTCGCCTCGCCGACCTCGACCGGGAGCGGCAGGCTGTCCTCGATCGGACGCGGGCGACAGGCGAAGAACTGCTGGCCGAAGGGCGGCGGACCATCGAGCGGGCGGTACGCGAGATCCGGTCCGCCGACGCCGACGGCGCGGTGATCCGTGCCGGGCGCGACGCGCTGGCCGACTTGAAGCAGAGTCTCCCGACCGAACCGCCGACCACCGCGCAAGAGTTCGAATTGCGACCCGGCGACAAGGTGCGTATCCCGCACCTGGGGTTGACCGGTTCGGTGGTCGAGGTGCGCAAGGGACGGGTCACTGCCCTGGCCGACGGACTACGTCTGAGCCTGGACCGTGCGGCGGTGGTGCCGGCGGAATTGGTCGACCCGAAATCCGGCACGGAGCCCGCCGGCACTGCCGACAATGCCGTCCCGGCGGGTAGCTGGCGGTGGGCGGAATCGCCGCCC
>JAUVBS010000531.1 GCA_030591105.1 bacterium
AACCAGCTGAGCTATTCGCCCACCCCACGGCGGAAGGAACGCCAGAGATACAGCGGGAGCAAAACACAGTACCCGGCCACCAACAGCAACGGCGCCACCGTCAGACTATCCGTCTTCAGGAGGACGAAACCGGCGACCACCGCGACCACCGATACGACCAGTAGCCAATGGTCCTTCAGGGCAATCACGGTAGCCTCCCGGCTGGTGCCACAAGGTCAAACGCGGCCAGTTTCGGTCCGCTCTTATCGGTTGGTAGGCCGACGACGATACGAACGGTCAAGATAGCCGGGCCAGCGGCGGCCGTCAACGCTGCTCGCTGCGCTGACGGCGGTAACGTGCGACGGCAGCGCGGTGCTCGGCCGACGTGCGCGAAAAAACGTGCCCACCCTGGCCGTCGGCGACGAAATAGTAGGCATCACAAGTGGTGTCCGGCCGGACGGCCGCCGTCAAAGCTGCGCGGCCCGGATTGCCGATCGGACCGGGTGGTAACCCGGCGTGCAGGTAAGTGTTGTAAGCCGAAGCAACGCGGAGATCCCGGTACAGCAACCGCTGCCCCCGCTTGTCCAACGCGTAGGCGACCGTGGGGTCGGCCTCGAGCCGGCCACCTCGGCGGAGTCGATTGAGATAGACCGCCGCGATTCGAGCACGCTCGTCGTCACGGCGTGCCTCCGCTTCGACGATCGACGCCAGAGTCAGAACCGCGTGTGGTGGCAAGTTCAGCTCACCGAGCCATCGAACGGGCCAGAGGTACAGCGAATCGAGGCGGGTTATCTGTAGTGAAACCATCGCCCGGGCCACTTCGCGTGCGGCGGTTCCCTCGGCGAAGTGATAGGTGTCCGGCGCGAGATAGCCTTCTGACCAGTGCAGAGGCCGGCCACCCGGCACCGCCCCACCGGCGAGCAGCGCATCGTAACGGTCAGCCTGCTGCGGCGGCCCCAGCCACCCGCGCGCACGGATGGTCTGCTCAGTCACCGAATCGGCGGCGGCCAGGAATGCCGCGGGAGTGCAACCAAGCGCCTGGGCAACGAGCTCGGCAACTAGTTCGGCTTCGACCCCTTCCGGTACGGTCACACGCACCGGCACGGGCCGCGCGTCGACCAACTCACGAAGCAACCTCCGCGGTGAGACCCCGACAGGTAATTCGTAGAGTCCGGTCTGCAAAGCGCGATCGCGTCCGGACAGCCGCGCGCCGATCAAGAACAGCCTTCGCTCGCGCAGCAGACCCCTGGCTACCAGCGTGTCGGCAGTCGAGGCCATGGTCATACCGGGGTAAATACGCACGCTCACGGTTTGCGGTGCCGCCTCCGGCGCGACACCCCAGTCGCCGCTCCAGCGCCCCCACACCCAGCCGAGGGTCAACAGTGCCCCGCAGACGACCCCGAGCAAGACCACCACCACGAATCGACGTCCACGCGGGTCGGGCGCGGGGGCACCGCCGGAGCGGTCAGCGGTGGGCACCGATCCGTTCACGTGCTCTCCTGATCACCACGGGCGGCGAGCCGGTCGTGATGCTGCTGTAGTATGAGCGCCGCGGCGAGCGCGTCGGTCTCGCCCTTGGGCCAAC
>JAUVBS010000090.1 GCA_030591105.1 bacterium
AGAATCGCCATCCCACTGGCGCGTAGAACCGATCCCGGCATACCGGTCAACACGACGAAAGCCGGCAGAACCACCAGCGCCATGGACAGCCGTCCGCCGGCGCCCGGAATGAAACGCCCGACCACGACGCCCAACAGTGCGAGGATGATCCCCACGTGAAGTCCACTGACCGCCAACAGATGTGCCAGGCCGAGACGGGCCAACGGATCGCTCACCGTGCGGGTCGATGCCGCGCGTTGCCCGAACAGTATCGCTCCGGCGAGGTCCGCTTCTGGTGCCGGCAGCAGCCTGGCTAGGGTCGCTAATCCGGCTGTGCGTCGTTCACCGATCCACGCGCCCAAACGAGTCGACGCATCGCCGAGACGAACCGTCGTACTGAGGCGCCCGCTCCACGCTATCGAACGACCGTCGAGATAACAGCGGCGGTCGAAACCGCCTGGCACACAGCGCTGCCCGGGCGGCGAACCTTCAAGTTGCGCGACGTACAACGCCCAGATCGGCGGTGGTTCCCCCTGACCACGGACCAATATACCATCGCCGTGCCGCGGCCCCGGACCGTAAGGCGGATCTTTGCGATCGACTACAGCGAGCAATACCGCCGGTGCAGTCCAGCCGTATTGCCCCAGGCGGGCCCAGCCGGTCTGCCGCAGCAAAGCAACTCCCGACCACTTGTTGCGACGGCTAGGATGATCACGATCGGGTGCCCAGGCCTGCTGCCGCGCGTCGCGCCAAGCCACACGCTCCCGAGCCGCGGCGGTGGCGACCACAACCACTGCTGTCCAGCTGGCCGCGCTGACCAGCGGACCTGGTAGTATTCGGATCACGAGCGCGAGTGCCGGGGCCCGCGCGAGCCATACGCTCGGCGGACTCTCGGCGGAATGCCGGGGTCCAGGCAATACGCCCTGCGACCAGCTTCCCGTCACCGTGCCGGCTAAATGCAGACACGCCCAGGTCACGGCCCAGTTACGGTCGGCAAAGCGCTGAAGAGCGGCGATCGATCGGAGTGCGGCGGTCAGATTTGTACGCGGGTACCCAACAATGCGGTGTGTTCGTCGTTGGCGTTCCAGAAGTAGCATCGGTTCCGTCCGGCCGTCTTGGACGCGTAGAGCAGGTCGTCAGCTTTGCGGTACAGTTCAAAAGCGTCGGCGCCCGCGTCCGGATAGGTCACCGCTCCGTAGGAAACCGTAACGGCTACACCGCGGTGTCCGTCGGCAACGGCCAAACGTACGGATATCTCTTGCGCGAGCAGGCGGGACATTACCTCACGGGCGGCGGCCTCGGAGGTGTGTGGTAGAATCAGGGCGAACTCTTCGCCGCCGATGCGGCAGACGTGATCTATCCGGCGTAATTCGTCTTGCAAGCGTTGCGCCACTTGCCTGAGCATCAAATCACCAGCTTGGTGACCGAAATTATCGTTGATCCGCTTGAAACGATCGAGGTCGCCTAGAACGAGGGTCAGCGGGGATTGTTGACGCTTGGCGCGCTCGAGTTCGATGGGGAACTGGCTGTCAAAAAATGCCCGATTGTTCACACCGGTCAGACTATCGGTATGGATCCTCCGGTTGACTTCGCGCTGACGGCGCCAACGCCGAGTGACAAAACTCGCCAGGCGGTGAGCGAGCCGCAACAGTGGCGCACGGCCCCACCGTCGATTCGTGATCACGAACAGAAGACCCGCCTCCCCCGGCAACATCGCGTCGCCGCCGCGCTGCCAGTCCGGCTCGTGCACTGGAACGGCAACTGCGTCGAAAGCTCCCGTCGCATCGGTGGTGACGTCCGTCTCGGTACCTTTCGCTGCGAGGGCGCGGATAATCTCGCCGGGTAATTCTTGCCGCGATGCAATCCAGACGGCAGTCCCTCGCTCACGCTGGCCCAACCAGTGTCGAGGCATAACCTGGGCATCGGTACCGACGGTCAACAGATGCCCGTGATCGGCTCGCGAGATGTCCTCTCCAGGCAATAGAATGAACAGGTGTACCTGGGGCATCAGTCGCTCCAGCAAGGCGACGATGCCGTCGAGGATGACGACCTTGTTGCCCGACTCGGGATCACCGATGTCAAGGTTCTGGGCAGTCTCCATTGCCGTCAGCAAGTCTGCCAGGTCGGCGACACGGTCTACGTCTTCGCCTTCGCCTTCGTCCGTAGCAATGACCGGGGCGACCGTCGGGCTCGGGCGCTCAGCGGGCTTGCCGAGATACTCGCCGGTGGAGAGCGGTCGCAGCCGCAGTGGAGCAAGATCGATCAGTCTCGTACTGCCGTGCTGCAGGACGAGCGGGCCGCCATTCGTACCACCACTCTCGACGGCCAGCCGGACCAGCTCGCCGCGCCGCAAGAGTTCGCCCGCGAGTACCCGGCCAACGCGCACCATGCGCCGTCGCGAGCCGCTGGCCAATGCACGACGCCCCGCAATACGCAGGTGCGGTCCGACCCGCTCGAGGGCGAGCAGTCCGGACAGCAGCCGTCTTAGCTTGAGGTCGGATTCCGCCACCAGTTACCAGCCGATAGGTGTTACAGACCCAAACGATGATGATCGGATATTAATTATGACATATCGTACGACTTTTTTCAAGGCTTCGCTCATCTTTTGTCGGTCCCTTTCTTGCTATCAAAATGCATTAGGCTGTCCAAATGTATATCTTTGCCTGGGGTGCTGAAAGAACGGCCCCTTCAACGAGTAGGCGGTTTCAATGCTCCCGACCCGCAGTGACATCCGAGTTTATCGCATCGTTCGTGCGCTGAGTAGAGATTTCGCGATGGTGCTGTCCGTACTGCTGGTATCGTTGCTAGCGGCCGGTTGCTCGTCTCAACTCTCCGTTGAACAAGACCCAACCGTCATCGCAACCCACGACGGCGGCACCAACGTCGACGGCCAGATTCAGGCCGACTCACTCGTCGCGAGCGCCTCTCCAGACACGTTACCCGAGGTCCCCGCACCTTGGTGGCCAACGCCACCAGCCGGCGAGGCTTCCATCGCAGATCTCGACGCCCTCTACCAACAGGCACTGCAGTACACAGCCGGTCGTCGGTTGGATCTCGCTGAAGACGTTTTGCTGGTTCTGCAGGATCTTTGTCTCGGTCCGTTGCCCGACGGCGCAGATAGCCTGTACACCACGACTCAGCGCAGCCTGCAACGGCGGGTTCATCTGCTGGGTGGCGTACTCGCCGAAGAGCGTGCCTTCGCCCAACAACCGGCCGACCAGGACTCGCTGCTTACCGTGGCGTACGAGCGGTTGCGCCGTCTCGACTTTCCCGATTCTCTGGTTCCCGCAACCGGCACCGAGTTGCCTTCTTTCGCGGCCGACTTGCTGACGATCGAAAACGCGGCGGTCAAGAAATGGGAGGATCACTTCACCGGCCGCGGGCGCCCTTACTTCGCGCGCTGGTTGCAGCGCAAGACGGCTGTCGACTCGCTGATCACGACGATCCTCGACGAGTACGAGCTTCCCCGCGAGTTGATCTACCTGGCGATGATCGAGAGTGGTCTGAGCAGCCGTGCGCGTTCGAGCGTAGGTGCCGTCGGTCCGTGGCAGTTCATGCCCGGTACGGCCAAGGCGTTCGACCTACGCCAAGATTGGTGGATCGACGAGCGGCGAGATTTCGAACTTTCGACCCGGGCCGCAGCACGCTATCTCTCACAGTTGTACGAACGTTTCGGCAACTGGGCGTTGGTACTCGCCGCTTACAACTCCGGCGAAAATCGTGTGGCGCGCCAGGTCCGCTTCAAAGGCCACGACGACTACTGGCGTATGCACCTCCCCCGCCAGACCACCGACTACGTGCCGAAGTTCATCGCGGCAACGCGCATCGGCGAGCATCCCGAGCGCTACGGTTTCGAAGTCACGCCCGCACCGCCGCTCGTCTACGACACCCTGTCGGTGGATGATGCCACCGATATCACTCTGATCGCCGAGTGCGCCGGCACCACCAAACAGGAGCTCGCCCTGCTCAACCCCGCCCTGTTACGCGGGGCGACACCGCCGGACAGCCGCGGCTACGCGGTGCGGGTCCCCGCCGGTAGCGGCGTGCGAGCCGCGGCCGCGTTACGACGCATCCCGGCCGATAAACGACTCACCTGGCGGCGCCACCGCGTCAAGCGCGGCGACACGCTCAGCCAGATCGCCGCAGCCCACGGGACATCAGTCGCCGATATCGCACGCTTGAATAAACTCGACAATCGGCACCTGATTCGGCCGGGCGACCAGCTACTGATACCGATGCCCGCCGACCTCGCGGCCAGAGCGCAGAAACGCACCGCGGACAAAGGCTACTACGTTCCGCCCGACGGGTACGTACGTGTGAGCTACAAGGTACGTCAGGGAGATACCCTCGGTGGTATTGCCCGCAAACTCGGCGTCAGCCTCAAGCACTTGCGCAAGGTCAACGCAATCTACCGGTCGCATCTGATCCACCCGGGGCAACGCATATATGCTTACCGGCCGCATAGTGGATGACCGACCGGACGACCGACAGCACGACTGAAAAAAGACGGCCGGTCACCTGGACCGGCCGTTCTTTTGGGGACTCGCCGCGGTTGGGACAGTCGTTTACCAGCTAACGGTCAGACTGATGCGGTGGGTGACCTCTTCGATGTCCAGAGTGTCACCGGCATACGCGTAGTCGATGGTCAGTGGGCGGATACGGAAACCGGCGCCGGCGGTCAAGTGCGCGCTGTCCCAGCCCGAATCAAACCCGCCCCGCAAGAATACTTTCTCCGAAAAACCGACTTCCAGACCGGAGTGTACGTTGGCACTGGCACTGCCGACCCAGTACTGGTCGGCACTGCGGCGGTTGTCGAAACGGGATTCGAGATCACTCGTCAGCGTCAGGCGCATGTTCCAGTCCGGCAGCAGAAAGTCGTAGGCCAGGCCGAGCACGACCGCCGGGGTAATCAACTCGTTGCGTCCAGTGTCCCAGGACAGATAAGTCGTGGTGATATCCTGCAACTTCACACCGAAGTGGAGCTGCTTCCACAGGTTCGGCCGCAGCGCGGCGAGGTCCGCGCCGATTCCCCAGCTCCCGTTATCGCCGACGCTCTGGTGGACGACCTTCAGCGAGGCACCGAGTTGCCACGTGCCGAGACGCTCGCCGTAAGAAACGAAGAACGCGAATTCCTGGTCGCTCACGAAGCGAATTTCGTCGCGCAAATCGAGCAGGCCGAGCAACTCGGTGTCGTCGACTTCGCCGTCGCCGTTGGTATCGAGTTGGTCTTCCAGGTGAGCCGTATAGGGTATGTCGTCGACCCCCAGCCGGATCATCGAGATGCCGATTCCGGAGCTGTCGCCGCCCAGCAGTTTCCAGCCCACCGGTTGGGTATAGGTCGCGAAGTCGCGGTCGACCAGGTCGCCGAAGCGCTCGGAGTGCATCAGCAGGATCTCGTTGTCTTCGAAGGTAGCCAGCCCCGCCGGGTTCCAGAACGTCGCCGAGGGATCGTCAGCCAGCGCAGTGAACGCGCCGCCCAGCGCCAAAGCGCGGGCGCCGCCTCCGTTCTCCATAAATGCACCGGCGTATTTGGTGGCCTTCGCGTCGCTATATCCGAGCCAAACGCTTCCGAGCCACAAGGCGGCGGCGAATAAACGCATACGCCCGGTGTCGAACCGTCCGTTCAGCATGCAAGCCTCTCTCTAACCAGGGGATGAACAGTATCGGCCAATGGTGGCAAGGTGGCAGCCTCAGTACCACAAGTATATGAAATATCGGTTTAATTGGGAAGTGGTGTTTCTCTCGATTGCCCGCTGGCGCAGGGCCGACCGCACCGTCTCGTGCCGCGTCGACCGTTCCAGACCGCCGATCGGAGCACGAAAAAGGGGTTACAAGCCGTAATGTTTGATCTTGCGATATAACGTGCGCTCGCTGATACCGAGGCGCTCTGCTGCCTGCCGCCGCTTGCCGCCGGCTGCCAGCAACGCCGATTCGATCAGCGAGCGTTCGGCCGTTTGCAGATCGCCCAGCTCATCACCCGGTACCGGACTGTAGCCTGCCGCGCTGGCAAAGGTCTCCACGACACCGCCATCGACCGGGATTCTACCCGGTGCGGCGACATTTCTGCCCAGCAACAGTGCCTTGATCTCTCTCATTTCCTGGCGCAATTCGAGCAGTGTCGAGGTGAGCAGTGCCAGATCGAGTGCCCCGGCTTGCGGCGCTCCGACCGCAACTGGCAGGTAGGGCGCCGTGGCACCAACGCTCCCCTGCAACAGCTCGGTGGGCAGATCGGACGGTTCGATCAGACCGCGCTGCTTCATGACCGTCGCCGCGGAGATCACGTTCCGCAATTCGCGTATATTGCCGGGCCACGAATGCTGTTCGAGCAGATCAGCACCCGCCCGACTTACACCCCGCACCGCCAGGCCGTGACGCTTGTTCTCCTGGGCAACGAAGGTCTCGGTGAGGATCGGGATGTCCTCCTTCCGCTCACGCAACGGTGGTGTGCGGATCACGACGACGCGCAGCCGGTAGTAGAGGTCCTGTCGGAATCGTCCCATCTCCACCTCTTGGAGCAGATCCCGGTGGGTCGCCGATATCAAGCGGATGTCGCTGTGCTCCGTGGTCTTGCCGCCGACCGGTGTGAACTCGCCGGTTTCCAGCGCCCGCAGAAAACGGGTCTGCATCCCGAGCGGTAATTCGGCGACCTCATCGAGAAAGAGGGTGCCGCCATTGGCTCGTTCGAAGACCCCCGGGTGATCGCCGACAGCCCCGGTAAATGCCCCGCGGACGTGACCGAACAGTTCGCTCTCCAGTACGCCCTCACTCATGGCCCCGCAATCGAGACCGATGAACGGCCCGTCACGACGGCTCGAGTGTGCGTGCAGCGCGCGCGCGACGAGCTCCTTACCGGTCCCACTCTCGCCGAGGATCAATACGTTGACATCCAGCGGCGCGGCCTGGGCAATCATCGCGATCATCTCCGAAACCGCCCGCGAACGACCGACGATGCCACTGCGCTCGCGGACCCGGCGCATCTGCAATAGCCGTTCGACGACGACCCGCAGCTCTTCCGGGTCGGTAGCAACCGGTAACGTTCGGACCGCGACCGAACGCTGGGCCCCACTCAACTCCTCGACAGCATCGGTCGAGCCGAGTACCACGAGATCCGCGTCGCCCTTCAACGATAGAAATTTCCGGACGACGTGCTTGTAGCGCGGGTAGCGGTCGGTATCGAACAGGAACAACGACACCTTACCCATCGAGACCTTGGCCAGAGCCTCCGACGGCACGTCGTAGAGAAAAAGTTCGGTGTCAGGCAACTGCCAATCCGCAACCGTCTTGTAAAGCTCCGGTCGGCGGCTAAGCAATACGACAGAAGGGGCAGTGGTCATCGGGCGCCTTTCGCTAAACAACGGCTGCATGATACACGCACTCCACACCACCGACAATCATACGTTCCGGAGATAAATTCCAGCCAGATGGACGCCACGCCTTCAAGATATATCTCTCCGCTTCCGGCCCCAAGTATGGATCTGGGGCGGTTGGACCAACCCCTGGGTAATGGGGCCTCACGGAGGCTCCGTAGCCAGGAGG